>NZ_JAGKSG010000027.1:0-69508 GCF_018119385.1 Massilia sp. AB1
GGGGGGGCCCCAACGTCCTGTGGCCCGGGGGGCGGGCCCCGCCGCCCACCCTACATTACACGGTGGCGACCGGGATGCCTTTCAGCGACTCGATCTTGGCGGCCCATTCCTTCGGACCGGTGACGTGCACCGAGGTGCCGGTCGAATCGACGGCCACGGTCACCGGCATGTCGGTGACTTCGAACTCGTAGATCGCTTCCATGCCCAGGTCCTCGAAGCCCACCACTTTCGCCGACTTGATCGCCTTCGACACCAGGTAGGCCGAGCCGCCCACCGCCATCAGGTAGGCCGACTTGTGCTTCTGGATCGATTCGATCGCCGCCGGGCCGCGCTCGGCCTTGCCGATCATCGCGATCAGGCCGGTCTTCTCCAGCATCATGTCGGTGAACTTGTCCATGCGGGTCGCGGTGGTCGGGCCTGCCGGGCCGACGACTTCCTCGCGCACCGGATCGACCGGGCCGACGTAGTAGATCACGCGGTTGGTGAAGTCCACCGGCAGGGACTCGCCCTTGGCCAGCATGTCCTGGATGCGCTTGTGCGCGGCGTCGCGGCCGGTCAGCATCTTGCCGTTCAGGAGCAGGGTCTGGCCCGGCTGCCACGAAGCGACTTCCTCCTTGGTGAGGGTGTTGAGGTCGACGCGCTTGGACTTCTCGGTGTCCGGGGTCCAGTGCACGTCCGGCCAGGTCGACAGCGCCGGCGGTTCGATATAGGCCGGGCCCGAGCCGTCCAGCACGAAGTGGGCGTGGCGGGTGGCGGCGCAGTTCGGGATCATCGCCACCGGCTTCGAGGCCGCGTGGGTCGGGTACATGTTGATCTTCACGTCCAGCACGGTGGTCAGGCCGCCCAGGCCCTGGGCGCCGATGCCCAGCGCGTTGATCTTGTCGCACAGTTCGATACGCAGTTCTTCCAGCTTGTTCTGCGGGCCGCGCTGCTTGAGCTCGTACATGTCGATGTCTTCCATCAACGACTCTTTCGCCATCAGCATCGCCTTCTCGGCGGTGCCGCCGATGCCGATGCCCAGCATGCCCGGCGGGCACCAGCCGGCGCCCATCAGCGGCACGGTCTTGATGACCCAGTCGACCAGCGAGTCGGACGGGTTCAGCATGACGAACTTGGTCTTGTTCTCCGAGCCGCCGCCCTTGGCAGCCAGCTTGACGTCGACGGTGTCGCCCTCGACCAGTTCCATGTGGACCACGGCCGGGGTGTTGTCCTTGGTGTTCTTGCGCTCGAAGTGCGGGTCGGCCACGATCGAGGCGCGCAGCTTGTTGTCCGCGAAGTTGTAGGCGCGGCGCACGCCTTCGTTGACGGCGTCGGTCACCGAACCGGTGAAGCCCTCGAAGCGCACGCCCATGCCGACCTTCAGGAACACGTTGACGATGCCGGTGTCCTGGCAGATCGGGCGCTTGCCTTCGGCGCACATGCGCGAGTTGGTCAGGATCTGGGCGATCGCGTCCTTGGCGGCCGGGCTCTGCTCGGCTTCATAGGCGCGGGCCAAATGCTGGATGTAGTCGGCCGGGTGGTAGTAGCTGATGTACTGCAGCGCGGCAGCGACGGATTCGATCAGGTCTTCCTGTTTGATGACGGTTGCCATGTTGGTTCTCTAGTAAAGGATTAATGCTTTTGCTGGTGATGCGTGATCGTCGTGATGCGGTCGGTGTAAGAGATCGCCAGCGCCGACACCAGGAAGGCGCAATGGATGATGGTCTGCCACATCAGCGTCTTCTCGTCGTAGGCCGAGGCATTGATGAAGGTCTTCAGCAGGTGGATCGACGAAATGCCGATGATCGCCATCGCCAGCTTGGTCTTCAGGACCGAGGCGTTGACGTGCGACAGCCATTCCGGCTGGTCGGGGTGCAGATGCAGGTGCATGCGCGACACGAAGGTCTCGTAGCCGCCCACGATCACCATGATCAGCAGGTTCGAGATCATGACTACGTCGATCAGGCCGAGCACGACCAGCATGATGGTCACTTCGGTGAGCTTGGTCGGGCGCGGGCCGTTCGGCACGCTGACCGCGTCCAGGATGTGCTGGAGCGAAGCGGCGTTGCCCATGGCCGCGCCGATCAGGTCGACCAGCTCGACCCAGAAATGGAACACGTAGACGCACTGCGCCAGGATCAGGCCCAGGTACAGCGGCAGCTGCAGCCAGCGGCTGGCGAAGATCAGGTTGTTCAGCGGGGTCAGCTTGGGGGCTTGGTTGTTCGGTGAAAGCTGGGACATCGAGGCAAGGACTCCAGGAATGCGACAAAACAGCTGAGCATTCTACACCGGCAAGTGCATTCATGTCCGGGGCCGGGACCCGTTTCCCCGGCTTCGGAAAGTGCTTATTGCTGCTTAGCAACGTCGAACGAGGGCCTTCGCCGGGGCGCGGCGAGGGAGAGGTGCCCGCACGATAGCGATTTGCAAACAAATCATCCTTCCTAAGCGGGAGCGTTATACTGGCTGTCACCTTCACGCAATCGAAAGGCCATGGCCTCCTCGACCCCGCAGCGGATCGCTGCCATCGTGATGTTGGCAGCGGAATACTACCTGCTCGGGTGGTTGGCGCTGCTGTCGGCGGTTCCGCCGAGCTACGCGGCATCGGTCTGGCCGTCCGCGGGGATCGCGCTTGTCGGTCTGTTGCATTTCGGCTACCGCGCCTGGCCGGGCGTCGCGCTCGGCTCTTTCCTCCTCAGCCTGCAAGTCACCTTCGGTACCACCGGCGACCTGGTCCCCGCGGCGCTCACCGCGGCCGGCATCGCGGCCGGCGCCACCGTCCAGGCGCTGGCCGGGGCGGCGCTGGTGCGCCGCTGCAGCCTGGGGGGCGAGGCGGCGGGAGTGGGGCGCATCGCGGCCATGCTTGCGCTCGGCGGGCCCTTCGCCTGCCTGATCGGCGCCTCGGCCGGCATCGCCACCCTGTGGGCGACCGGCGTCCTGGCGCGCGGCGACGCCGGCTTCAACTGGTTCACCTGGTGGGTGGCGGACGCCATCGGCGTGCTGATCGGGCTGCCCCTGTACCTGCTCTGGACCGCCGATCCGCGCTCGATCACCCCGCGCAGCCGCATGCTGGCCACCTTGCCGATGCTGGTGCTGCTGGCCGTGATCTCGCTGCTGTTCACGCGCACCAGCGCGCTCGAGCGCGAGCAGGCCCAGGCGGAATTCTCCCGGCGCAGCGAACTGATCGCGAACAACCTCGAGCAGAAGCTGACCGAATACACCGAGGCCCTGCATGCGGTGGCTGGCTTCCTGACGCTCAGCGAGGCGCCGCTCGACCGCGACAGCTTCCGCCGCCTGGTGGGCGACCTGCTCAGGCGCCACCCGAACCTGCACGCCATTTCCTGGGTCCCGCGCATCACGGCCGCGCAGCGCCCGGACTACGAAGCCTCGATGCGCATGCAGGGCTACGCGCCGGCCGGCATCCGGGTGCTCGGCCCGCAGGGAGCGCTGGTGCTGGCGGACTGGCGTGCGGAGTACACGCCGGTCACCTTCATGGAGCCGGTCCGCAACAGCGTCCTTGGTTTCGACCTGTCTTCCGACCCGGCGCGCCTGGCGGCCCTGCAGCAGGCGCGGGACAGCGGCCGCGCGACGGCCAGCGTCAGCATCGGCCTGGTGGACCTGGCCAGCGAACGCAGCGGCGTGCTGATCCTGGCGCCCGCCTACCTGGCCGGCGAACCGCTTGCCACCGTCGAGGAGCGCCGCGCGGCGCTGCGCGGCTATGTATGCGCCGCGCTGCGCGTCGAGCAGATGTTGAGCGGCCTGTTGCGCGGCATCGACCTGACCGGGATCCGGATCCGCCTCACCGACCGCGGCACGCCCGGCGGGCGCCTGCTGGTCGAAACCCCGCGCCCGTCCGCGGGCGCTTCCTCCTCCGGTTATACCGAGCTCGCCGCCGAGCGTGTCGGCATGGTCCACCGCGTCACCATGGGGGTCGGCGGCCGGCCCTGGGAATTCACCTTTACGCTCGACAGCAACAACCCGCTGCCTTACCGCTCGCCGATGGCCTGGAGCGCACGGGTGGTGGCGCTGATGTTCACCGGCCTGCTCAGCACCTTCTTGCTGGTCATGGTCGGGCGCACCGTCACCATCGAACGGCAGGTGCGCGAGCGCACCGCCGAACTGCGCGACAGCAACGCCGCGCTGAAAGGCCTGAACGCCGACCTGGAACGCAGCGAGCAGGCCTTGCGCCAGAGCGAGGAAGAGGCCCGCAGCGTCCTGGAGACCGCGCGCGACGCCTATATCGCAATGGATGTGAAGGGCACGGTGGTCGCCTGGAACCGCGAGGCCGAGGCCACCTTCGGCTGGCCGCGCGAGGAGGCGATCGGCCGCAACCTGCCCGAGCTGCTTCTGCCGGCGCGTCCTCACCGCCCGCGCGCCGGCCGCCTGATCCGCCAGCTCGCCAGCGGGCGCACGCGCTTCCTCAACCGCCGCATCGAAACCATGGTGCGGCACCGCGACGGGCAGCAGCTGCCGGTGGAGCTCACCGTCTGGACCACCGGGCACGGGCAGGAGCGGCGTTTCCACGCCTTCCTGCACGACATCAGCAGCCGCCGCGCGGCCATGCGGCGCCTGGCCGCGCAGGAAGCCGCCGCCGCCGCGCTGGTCGCATCGGACAACCTGGCCGAAGCGGGACCCAAGGTGCTGCAGGCCATCTGCGAGGCGATCGGCTGGTGCGTGGGGGCGATCTGGATGCTCGACACCGAGCGCGACGACCTGCATTGCTGCGAGTTCTGGAGCCGCGAGCACGAGACCGCGGCCTTCGAAGGCGTCTCGCGGGTGCGCCGCATGGCCCGCGGCGAAGGGCTGCCCGGCCGGGTATGGAACAGCCGGCAGCCCGAGTGGATCACCGACATCGCGACCGACGGCGGCTTCCCGCGCGTGCGCGAGGCCCTGGGCGCGGACCTGCACGCGGCCTTCGCCTTCCCGGTGACGGCCGGCGGCGACCTTCTGGGCGTGGTCGAATTCTTCTCGCGCCGGGTCGCCGAGCCGGACGAGGGCCTGCTGAAGATGATGGAGACCGTCGGCAGCCTGCTCGGCCAGTTCGTGGCGCGGCGCCGTGCGGAAGCGGCGCTGTTCGAAGAAAAGGAGCGCGCCCAGGTCACGCTCAACTCGATCGGCGACGGGGTGATCGTCACGGATACCGCGGGGCGGGTCACCTATCTCAATCCGGCCGCTTCGGTCCTGACCGGGTGGTACCTGATGCAGGCCGAAGGGAAGCCGGTCACGGACGTGTTCCGGCTGGTTGCCCATTCCAGCGGCGCGCCGCTGCCTTGTCCGCTGACCCTGGCGATCCAGGGCAACCGCCGGGTCGGGCTGGGCATCGACACCGAACTGGTGCGGCGCGACGGCGCGCGGCGCGCGGTCGAGGATGCCGCCGCGCCGGTGCACGACCGGGCAGGGGAGGTGGTTGGCGGCGTGGTGGTGTTCCACGACGTCAGCGAGTCGCGCGCCATGCACATGAAGATGTCGCACCTGACCCGCCACGACCACCTGACCGGCCTGCCCAACCGGGCCTTGCTGCACGAGCGCCTGGCGCACGCCATCGGCCAGGCGCGCGACCGGCACGGCGAACTAGCCCTGCTGTACATCGACCTCGACGGTTTCAAGCACATCAACGACTCGCTCGGCCACGAGGTGGGCGACCTGCTGCTGCAGGAAGTCACGCAGCGCCTGCTGGACAGCGTGCGCTCGGTCGACACGGTCAGCCGCCAGGGTGGCGACGAATTCACCGTGCTGCAACCGGAGATCCGCAGCAGCAGCGACGCGGTGCGGGTGGCCGAGCACATCCTGCAGGCGGTCGGCCAGCCTTTCCACATCGGCGACGCGGAACTGAACCTGACGGCCAGCGTCGGCATCGCCCTGTATCCGGCCGACGGCGCCGAAGCCGGCGTGCTGCTCAAGCATGCCGACGCGGCCATGCACCGCGCCAAGCTGAGCGGGCGCAACCATTATCACTTCTTCACCCGCGAGATCAGCGAGCGCGCCGACCGCCGCCTGGCGATCGAGAGCGCGCTGCACCAGGCCTTGCGCAACGACGAACTGGTGCTGCATTACCAGCCCAAGGTGGCGCCGAGTACCGGCGCGCTGACCGGCATGGAGGCGCTGGTGCGCTGGCAGCAGCCGGGCGGCCGCCTGGTCATGCCGGGCGAGTTCATCGAAGTGGCCGAGGACAGCGGCCTGATCGGCCGCATCGACCGCTGGGTGCTGGAGACCGCCTGCCGCCAGAACCGCGCCTGGCAGGATGCCGGCCTGCCCGCGGTGCCGGTGGCGGTCAACCTGTCGGCGGCGAATGCCCAGATCGAGCAGTTCCCGGCTTACCTGGCGAGCGTGCTGCGGCGCACCGGGCTGGCGCCAGGCTACCTGCAGATCGAGCTGACCGAAAGCCAGATGCTGCACGATACCGAATTGTTCGAAACCCTGATCCGCGGCATCAACGCGCTGGGCGTCAAGGTGGCGATCGACGACTTCGGCACCGGCTATTCGAGCCTGGGCTACCTGCAGCGCTTTCCCTTCGACGCGATCAAGATCGACCAGTCCTTCGTGCGCGCATTAAAGGAGAGTAACACCGAATCGGCCATCGTCGACGCGATCACGCGGCTGGCGCGCGCCTTCAATTTCTCGGTAGTGGCGGAAGGGGTCGAAACCCGCGAGCAGGCGCACATCCTGCAAGGCTACGGCTGCGACGAGATGCAGGGCTACCTGTACAGCCGTCCGGTGCCGGCGGATCAGTTAGAGGCTTTGTTGCGCCGGGACATGGAAGCGGCGCGCTCGTAAAGCTGGGCTCTTTTGCCGGGTCTTGATCTGTTCCCGGCGGGCGTTGGTAGAATGACAGTGGACGAAGGGCCTGTAAGGGCTCAGTAAGCGAGCACCTCTAAGGTGTCTGATAAAACTTACTACTAACTATGGAGACTGGAATGGCTGAGCACGAGACGAATCACGAAGAATTCACGCTTCAGGAAAACCGTGTGTTCCCGCCGCCGGCGGCGTTTACCGAGAAGGCGGCGATCAAGGGCATGGCCGAGTACGAGAAGCTGTGCGCCGAGGCGGAAAGCGACTACGAAGGTTTCTGGGGCCGCCAGGGCCGCGAGCATATCGAGTGGCACAAGCCCTTCAACACCGTCCTCGACGAATCCAACGCACCATTCTACAAGTGGTTCCCCGACGGCCAGCTGAACGCCTCGTACAACTGCCTGGACCGCAACCTGAAGAACGGCAACGCCGACAAGACCGCCATCATCTTCGAGGCGGACGACGGCACCGTCACCAAGGCCAGCTACCGCGAGCTGCACGAGCGCGTCTGCAAGTTCGCCAATGCGCTGAAATCGCGCGGCATCAAGAAGGGCGACCGCGTCGTCATCTACATGTCGATGTCGATCGAAGGCGTGACCGCCATGCAGGCCTGCGCCCGCATCGGCGCCACCCACTCGGTGGTGTTCGGCGGTTTCTCGGCCAAGTCGCTGCAGGAACGCATCATCGACGCCGGCGCCGTGGCTGTCATCACCGCCGACGAACAACTGCGTGGTGGCAAATCGTTGCCTTTGAAAGCCATCGTCGACGAAGCGCTGGCGCTGGGCGGCTGCGACACCATCAAGGACGTGATCGTCTACAAGCGCACCGGCGGCAACATCGCCTTCAAGGAAGGCCGCGATATCTGGCTGCACGAGGTGCTGGAAGGCCAGAGCGCGGAATGCGAGCCGGAATGGGTCGATGCCGAGCATCCGCTGTTCATCCTCTATACCTCCGGTTCGACCGGCACCCCGAAGGGCGTGCAGCACTCGACCGGCGGCTTCCTGCTGTGGGCCGCGATGACGATGAAATGGACCTTCGACATCAAGCCCGACGACGTCTACTGGTGCACCGCCGACATCGGCTGGGTGACCGGCCACAGCTACATCGCCTACGGTCCGCTGGCCGTGGGCGCGACCCAGATCGTGTTCGAAGGCGTGCCGACCTATCCGAACGCCGGCCGCTTCTGGGAAACCATCGCCAAGCACAAGGTCTCGATCTTCTACACCGCGCCGACCGCGATCCGTTCGCTGATCAAGGCTTCGGATGCGGACGCCAAGGTGCACCCGAAGAGCTTCGACCTGTCCAGCCTGCGCCTGCTGGGTTCGGTCGGCGAGCCAATCAATCCGGAAGCCTGGATGTGGTACCACAAGAATGTCGGCCAGGAACGCTGCCCGATCGTCGACACCTTCTGGCAGACCGAGACCGGCGGCCACATGATCACCCCGCTGCCGGGCGCGACCCCGCTGGTGCCGGGTTCCTGCACCCTGCCGCTGCCGGGCATCATGGCCGCGATCGTGGACGAAGCGGGCGCCGACGTGCCGAACGGGCAGGGCGGCATCCTGGTGGTCAAGCGTCCATGGCCATCGATGATCCGCACCATCTGGAACAACCCGGACCGCTTCCGCACCAGCTACTTCCCGGAAGAACTGGGCGGCAAGTATTACCTGGCCGGTGACGGTGCGATCCGCAACAAGGACACGGGTTACTTCACGATTACCGGCCGCATCGACGACGTGCTGAACGTGTCGGGCCACCGCATGGGCACGATGGAGATCGAGTCGGCGCTGGTGGCGAACCCGATCGTGGCGGAAGCCGCGGTGGTCGGCAAGCCGGACGAGACCACCGGCGAATCGATCTGCGCCTTCGTGGTGCTGAAGCAGGCGCGCCCGACCGGCGAGGAAGCCAAGAAGCTGGCGGCCGAACTGCGCAACTGGGTGGCCAAGGAGATCGGTCCGATCGCCAAGCCGAAGGAGATCCGTTTCGGCGACAACCTGCCGAAGACCCGCTCCGGCAAGATCATGCGCCGCCTGCTGCGCGTGCTGGCCAAGGGCGAGACGATCACCCAGGACGTGTCGACGCTCGAGAATCCGGCGATTCTGGAGCAGTTGAAGGAAAGCGCTTAAGCTTCGTTCGCCGCATTCGGCGGAAAAATGCCCGCGCCCTCGCAAGAGGGGTGGGCATTTTTTATGTTCTCAGCACAGCCGTAACGCCAGCAGTGCCGAGCAGCGCTCAGGACGACGACAACACGAAGGTATTCCCCTCCGAATCCTTAAACTTCGCAAACGACCCCCACGGCTGCGAGGTCGGCGGCTCCAGGAACTCCACCCCCCGCTGGCTCAGCTGCCGATACGTCGCCTCCACGTTATCGCAGGCAAACGCCCCATTGAAGAAGGTCCCGATCCGGTCCTCCTGCCCATCCATGGTGAACAGCACCACCCGCGTCCCCGAGTTCGCAATCCGCAGCTCGATCCAGCGCTTGCCCGGCCCCATCGGCTGGTCGGTCGCGATGTCGAAGCCCAGTTTTTCGGTATAGAAGGCGAGGGCGCGGTCCTGGTCTGCCACCGGGACGCTGACGAATTTCAGTTGAGTAATCATGAGTAGGCATGCCTGCCGTAGTTGCGAGATGCACCATTATCGTGGCACCATCACTGGCTGTGTGATTCTAAGAACTATAGTATCCATGACTACCCGCCAGTCCGAGATGGACGCCTACGTCTTCGACGTGCTGATGCCCGACCTGGTCGGCCACGACCGCCGTCCGGCTGCCTTTGTCGTCTACCTCTACCTGCTGCACAGTGCGCACGCCCTGGACCGCGACCAGGTACCGGCCAGCCTGCAGACGATCGCCGTCAAAACGGGCCTGTCGAAATCGGCCGTCCAGGTCGCCCTGCGCCACCTGAAGCGCCGCGGTTTGATCGGGGAAGAGGAGGTCGGCACCCAGGTCAACCCGGTCCGCCACGTCCTGCGCCCGTGGCGCCGGCGCTGGCAAGTTGCTCCTGGCGCGTGACAGGCCTTGTAGAGCTGGAAATCCTTGCTATAATAGGCGGCTTCGTGGGATACCCACGAAACCCCATCAGGAGAGATGGATGAGTGGTTTAAGTCGCACGCCTGGAAAGCGTGTATAGGTTCATAGCCTATCGGGGGTTCGAATCCCCCTCTCTCCGCCAAAATTCCAAGGCCCTTGTTTACAAGGGCCTTTTCTTTTTTGCACAGCTCAGTGCTGTCAGGGGCGATGATGTTTCGCCGCCAGAACACTTTGCAATGCCGGCAAGTCCACCGGCTTGACAAAGTAATGATCGAACCCCGCCTGCTTTGCCAGCACCTTGTCGTGCGCCTGCCCATACCCCGTGACCGCCACATAGGTCGCATCCTTGTTCTCCGGCCGGGCATGCAGCTGCCGCGACAGCTCATACCCATCCATATCCGGCAAACCGATATCCAGCAGAAACACATCCGGAGGCGCGGCATGCGCTTCCTCCAGCGCATCGTTGGCATCCGACTTCACCGTCACCTCGTGTCCGTACGATTGCAGCACCGCCGCCAACGACTGCGCCGCATCCTGGTTGTCGTCGACCAGCAGGATATGCAAGGGCGCTCCATCGCTCGGGCCATGCTCACGCGCCGCCGGCCCGCTGTCGGCCAGCTGCCGGTCCAGCAAAGGCAGGCACACTGTGAACGTACTCCCTTTTCCCGGCCCATCGCTGTGCGCCGTCACTTCGCCGCCATGCAAGTGAACGATGCTCTTGACCAGCGCCAGCCCGAGCCCCAGCCCGCCCTGGGACCGGTCGGGCGTGCGTTCCGCCTGCGTGAACAGATCGAACACGGTCGGCAGCAAGGCCGCATCCATGCCGATCCCGTTGTCGCTCACGCAGATGCACACCTGCAGCCCCTGGATCTCCACGGACAGCTGGATCTCGCCACCTTGCGGCGTGTACTTGGCCGCATTGTTCAGCAGATTCGTCAGCACCTGCACCAGGCGCGTGTCATCGCCCAGCACATAGGGATGGGCCGAGGCCAGCCGCATGATCAGGGTGTGCTGGCGCGACTCGATCACCGGCGAAGCCTGCTCGACCGCATTGTTGACGACCGTCTTGATATCGACGTCCTTCTTGTCGATCGACACCAGGCCGCGCGTGACCCGCGACACGTCCAGCAGGTCGTCCACCAGTTCGGTCAGGTGCTTGACCTGGCGCCCGATCATCTCGCTGGCGCGCTTGACCATCTTTTCATCCTGTCCCGGCAGCTTGAGCAGCTGGGCCGCCGTGCTGATCGGCGCAAGGGGATTGCGCAGCTCGTGCGCGAGCATCGCCAGGAAGTCGTCCTTGCGCCGGTTGGCCCGCTCCAGCGCGGCTTCGGCTTCGCGCTGCACGGTGACGTCGGTATTCGTGCCGAGCCAGTACAGGATCTCGTCCTGCGGATTGTGCACCGGCACCGCCCGCGACAGGAACCAGTGGTACTCGCCGCTCGCGCTGCGCAAGGGGAAGGTGTCTTCCCACACCACCTGCCGGTTCACGATCATGTCGACATACCTGGCCTTCACCGAGTCCACATGGTCGGGGTGGTGCACCGTCTCCCAGCCCCAGTCGCGCATCTCGTCGATGCCCTTGCCGGTATAGGCGGTCCAGCGGCTGTTGAACCAGAAGATCCGGCCGTCGGTCGCCGCCATCCACGCCAGCTGGGGAATATTGTCGGCCAGGGTGCGGAATTTGGTCTCGCTTTCCGCCACCGCCTGCTGGGCTTGCTTCACTTCGCTGATGTCGAGGATATAGGCGATGCCTTCGCCCCGCGTGCGGTCGAAGTTCGCCGCCCCGATGTAGACCGGCAGGCGCGTTCCGTCGGGCCGGCAGAACTCGGCCTCGAAGGCTTCGATCAGTCCCTTGCAGCGCAGTTCGGCCCACTTGCGCTGGAATACCTCCGGCTGGCAGGAGGTCAATGCGGTCCAGGACAGGTGACTGTCCTCGAAGCCTTGTCGTGTCAGTCCGACCATCTGCAGGAAGGCCTCGTTCGGCTCGGCGAGGCTGCCGTCCTCGCGGTGCTGGACGATGCCGATGGTATTCGATTCCGCAATCGTCCTGAACTTCGATTCGGTCTTGGCGCGGGCTTCTTCCGCCAGCTTCTGCTCGGTGATGTCCAGGACCACGCCAGGCAGCCAGGCCGGCTTGCCGTCGGCGTCGAGGTGGACCTTGCCGCGCGCCTGCACGTAACGTACGCCTCCGTCGGCGCGCACCAGGCGATAGGCGCGCTGATAAGGCCCGCCGCTGGCGAGGATGGAAGAAATCTCCGCCCGCACTTCCTCCACGTCGTCCGGATGTATCTTGTTCAGGTAGGCCGAAATCGGCCCGCCGTTCGCGTCGCCGGCGCTCATTTCGAAGAGCCGCGCAAAATTGCAGTCGGCATAGACCCGGTCTTCCCGGACGTCCCAGGTCCAGGTGCCGATCTCGGCGGCGGTCAGCGCCGCTTCCAGCCGGTATCGCACATCCTCCAGCTCGGCCTGGGTCAGCTTCCACTCATGGATATCGGTGCAGGTTCCCATCCAGCGGGTGATCTGGCCGGCCTCGTTACGGATGGGCAGGGCGCGTCCGAGCACCCACCGGTACTGGCCGGACCGGTGCCGCAGCCGGTATTCGACTTCATAAGGATCGCCGGTGGCGAGGCTGTGCGCCCAGCGTTTCCAAGCTTCCTCCATGTCGGCTGGATGAAACAGCTCGCTCCATGCATTCCCCAAGGTGCTGCCTTCGGCGACCCCGACGAAGTCGAACCATTGGCGGTTGAAATAGTCGTGATAGCCGTCCGGCAGCGTGGACCAGACGATCTGCGGCATGGCGTCGGCCACCTGGCGGAACCAGGCTTCCCCCGCTTCGGCCACCTGCTGCCTGCGGGTTTGCTCGGTCACGTCTTCCACCTGGTGGATGATATAGGCGAGTTCTCCCGACCTGGACAGCACCGGGCTGTTGAGCGGACACCAATAGCGCTCTTCCCATTCCCCATGCGGCGAGTCGCGGATGGGAATGTCGTACTTCTGGATCGCCATCCGATGCGGCGTCTTGTGCTCGAGCACCCAGTTGAGCGATGCGCGCAGGTTGTTGACGCCCGTGGCTTTCGGATCGGAAGGGTTGTCGGGGAAGGCGTCGAACATGTAGCGCCCGATCAAGTGCGAGCGTGTGGTGAGCGTGGCGTTCAGGTAGGCGTCGTTGACGGCCACGATCGTCAGGTCCGGCCGCAGGATCAGGTAAGGCATCGGCGTCGCCTGGAACAGCAGCTCGAAATCCGGCGATACGGCGAGGGAGTGGTCAGGGCTGTTCATCACATGCTTGCTTCGGGGAGGCACGGTATGATGGTGGCGAAAGCCGAGCGAAGGCAGTGACGCCGCATGATGGCAGTATGCCTCGTTCACACAGGAATGGCGTTCCGTTTGGGACGTTTTTTCTTAAACTTGCCAACCGGAACTTCGCGCATGACAACAACGCTTCTTCCCGATTTCGAACCACGTGACGTCGATACCGCGCCGGGCATACGGATTCGCGCGGCCATCGGGGGAAGCGGCGCACCGCTCTTATTGCTCCACGGCCATCCCCAGACCCATGCGATCTGGCACCGCGTTGTTCCAAGGCTGGCCCGGCAGTTCACGGTCGTCGCCTGCGACCTGCGCGGCTACGGCGACTCGTCCAAGCCGCCGGCCGACGAAGCGCACAGCAACTACAGCAAGCGCAGCATGGCCGCCGACATGCTGGCCGTCATGCAGTCGCTCGGCTTCGACAATTTCAGTGTCCTGGCCCACGACCGCGGCGCCCGCGTGGCGCACCGCCTTGCGGCCGATCATCCGGACGCCGTACGGCGCATGGTGCTGCTCGACATCGCCCCGACCCTGGCGATGTACGAACAGACCAGCGAAGCCTTCGCACGCGCCTACTGGCACTGGTTCTTCCTGATCCAGCCCGCGCCGCTGCCGGAACGCCTGATCGAGGCCGATCCGCGCGCCTACGTCACCGATGTCATGGGCCGGCGCAGCAGCGGCCTGGCGCCTTTCGATCCGCGCGCGCTGGCGGAATACCAGCGCTGCCTGGCGCTGCCCGACACCGCGCGCGGCATCTGCGAGGATTACCGCGCCTCCGCCACCATCGACCTGGAGCACGACCGCGCCGACCGCGACGCCGGCAAGCGCCTGGCCACGCCGCTGATGGTGCTCTGGGGAGGAGACGGCGTGGTCCACCGCTGCTTCGACCCGCTCAAGGAATGGCGCCGGATCGCCGACGACGTGCGCGGCGAGGCGCTGCCTTGCGGCCACTACATCCCGGAGGAAGCGCCGGACGCCTTGCTCGAGCGCGCCTTGCCCTTCCTCGCCCAGCCTTAATGCAGCCGGATGGCGGCGACCGCGCGCTCGCCGTCCACCTGGATGGCCGCCGCCTCGAACGAAGGGGGACCGAAGGCGCCCTTGGCGTCGCGGCTGAAGCCGTAGTTCTCCTTCGGGATGCCGATCACATTGCGGTCCAGTTCCTTGTTTCCGTTCGCGTCCTGGTAGGCCAGCACCGCCCAGGTCCCGGGCGGCACGCCCTCGACCAGCACGACGGTTTCTCCCGCCTGTGCGGGCACGGAAGCGCTGTAGGCGCACTGCTTGAGAAAACGCTCCTTGTCGCAGACCGCCACGTTGACGGTTCCCTTGCCGCCGGCGACGTTCGAGACGCGCACTTCGATGGTGGCCGCCGCGGCCGCCGAAGCGGCAGGCAGCAGGAGCAGGGCAAGTAGATAGCGGGTCATACGTCTCCTGTCTAGTGGTGAACCGTGTTTGTCATGCAGAGGGAGCCGTGCGCCCAAGGGCTTATGGTAGGCTGGAGTTCCGCCATTGCCTGCCGATCCGCCACTAGCCACCATGCTCTGGAATGCCTTCATCGTCGTGCTCACCGTCGTAATGATGGAAGTGTTTTCCATCGTCGCGCACAAGTACATCATGCACGGTTTCGGCTGGGGCTGGCACCGTTCGCACCATGAACCGCGCACCGGCTGGTTCGAGAAGAACGACTTGTACGCCGTGGTCTTCGCCGGCGTCGCCATCGCCCTGATCTGGTTCGGCACCGAGGGCGCCCATCCGCTCGAATGGATCGGCGCGGGCATGACCGCCTACGGTTTCCTCTACTTCGTCGCCCACGACGGTCTGGTGCACCGCCGCTGGCCTTTCCGCTACGTGCCGAAGAGCGGCTACCTGAAGCGGCTCTACCAGGCGCACCGCATGCACCACGCGGTGGAGGGCAAGGACGGCGCGGTGTCCTTCGGCTTCCTGTACGCGCCGCCGGTCGAGACCCTCAAGCGTCAACTGCAAGCGCGGCATCCGGGACCGCTGCGTGCGCCGCGCCAGGCCGCTGCCACAAGCCAGGCGGACGTGGCGGCGCAGAGCCGAGACGCGAAGTAAGCGCGGCCACGCCGCCTTTCCCCAGCAGCCAAAGCTTCTCCGCCTTCGAGGTGCCGCAGCGCTCGTCCCAGGCGCGCGCGCCGCGCCGCTTCACTTCGATCCCGATCTGCCGGTACACGTTGCGCGCGGTCGCGATGGCCCAGGCCGAGCGCAGGGGCAGGTCGCGGATGCCCGCGTTGGCCGAGTCGTAATAGGGTTCCGCGTAGTCGACCAGGCGCGCCGCCACCCGCGCCAGCGCTTCGCGGTGCCTGGGTAGCGCCACCTCCGCCGGCGGGATGCCGGCCTCGCGCAGCCATGCGGCCGGCAGGTAGCAGCGGCCATTCTGCGCATCCTCGACGATGTCGCGCGCGATGTTCGTCAGCTGGAAGGCCAGGCCCAGGTCGCAGGCGCGGTCCAGCACCGCCGCATCCTTCATGCCCATGATCGACGCCATCATCAGCCCGACCACGCCGGCCACGTGGTAGCAGTAGCGCAGCGTGTCCTCGATGGTCTCGTAGCGCGTTTCCCCGACATCCATCGCGAAGCCCGCCAGGTGGTCGAAGGCGAAGCGCTGCGGCATGGCGTGGCGCAGCGCCACTTCCTGGAAGGCGGCGAAGGCGGGATCGCGCATCGGTTCGCCCGCGTAGGCGCGCCGGGTCTGCTCGACCAGTTCGGCCAGCTCGCGCCTGGCGTCGTGCGGCGTTTGCGCGGCGGCGTGGAAGCCGAGTTCCTGGCCGTCCACCACGTCGTCGCAGTGGCGGCACCAAGCATACAGCATCAGCACGCTGCGCCGCGTTCCCGGCGAGAACAGCCTGGCGGCGGCCGCGAAGCTCTTCGAACCGGCCTCGATGGTCCGGGTCGCGTGCTCGAACAGGGCTTCGCTCATGGCGCCACCTCGTCCAGCATCAGGCCCGCCGTCGCCTTGGCCGAGCCGATCACGCCCGGCACGCCGGCGCCGGGATGGGTGCCGGCGCCCACCAGGTAGAGGTTGGGCAGCACCGCATCGCGGTTGTGCGGCCGGAACCAGGCGCTCTGAGTCAGGATGGGCTCCAGCGAGAAGGCCGAGCCCAGGTGGGCGTTGAGCTGCTCGCGGAAGTCGAGCGGCGTGAAGATGCGGCTGGTGACCAGCTGGCTGCGCAGGCCCGGCATGTAGCGCCGTTCCAGGTAATCGAAGATGCGGTCGCGGTACAGCGGTCCTTCGACTTCCCAGTCGATCGGAGCATTGCCCAGGTGCGGCACCGGCGCCAGCACGTAGTGGCTGCCGCAGCCGGGCGGCGCCAGCGACGGGTCGGTCACGCAGGGCGCATGCAGGTAAAGCGAGAAATCCTCGGCCAGCGCATCGCCCTGGAAGATGTCCCTGATGAGTTCCCGGTAGCGCGGCCCGAAGCAGACCGTGTGGTGCCGCAGCTGCTGGTGGTGACGATCGAGCCCGAAGTAGAGCACGAACAGCGAATTACTGAAGCGCTTCTTGCGCAGGCTGTCCGCTTCGGCGCTGCCGCGCGGATGCTGGCCCAGCAGGGAGCCGTAGGTGTGGACCACGTCCGCGTTCGAGGCCACCGCGTCGGCGGCGAACAGGCGGCCGTCCTCCAGGCGCACGCCGCTCACGCGCGCACCTGCCGTTTCGATGCGCGCCACCGGCGCGTTCAGCTCGATGCGCCCGCCGAGGTCTTCGAACAGCCGCACCAGTCCCCTGACCAGCGCCCCGGTGCCGCCGCGCGGGAACCACACGCCCCAGCGCCGCTCCAGCGCGTGGATCAAGGTGTAGATCGACGAGGTGGCGAAGGGGTTTCCGCCCACCAGCAGCGAGTGGAAGGAGAAGGCCTGGCGCAGGTGCTCGTCCTGGATGAAGCGCGACACGATGCCGTACACGCTGCGCCAGGCCTGCAGGCGCGCCAACTGCGGACCGGCCTGGATCATGTCGCGGAAGGAAAGGAAAGGAACCGCGCCCAGCTTGACGTAGCCTTCCTCGAACACGGCCTTCGAATAGGCCAGGAAGCGGTGATAGCCCGCCACGTCGGCCGGATTGCGCGCGTGGATCTGGCGGTCGAGCGCGTCCTGGTCGTTGGCGTAGTCGAAATGGCTGCCGTCTTCCCAGCACAGGCGGTAGAAGGGTGCGACTTCCAGCAGCTCGACATAGTCGCGCATGCGCTTGCCGGCCACAGTGAACAATTCCTCGATGGCGGAAGGGTCGGTGATGACGGTCGGCCCGGCGTCGAACACGAAGCCCTGGTCTTCGTACACGTAGGCGCGTCCGCCCGGCTTGTCGCGCTTCTCCAGCAGGGTGGTCTGCACGCCCCGGGCCTGCAGGCGGATGGCCAGCGCGAGGCCGCCGAAGCCGGCGCCCACGACGACTGCTTTTTTGGTGGCGTTCATTCTTGCTTCCCGAATTGGCGAGGGTGGGTCTTGCACACGGCCGACAAGGCCTGCAGCACGGGAACCGGCGGCTTGCCCGACAGCAGGCGCGCCTTGTCCCCGAGGCTCAGGCGGCCGGCGTAGAAATTGGCGATCAGCGGCGCCGGCAGCCGATAGAAGCGCTGCATCACGCGCCAGCGGCTGTCCGGACTGCCGGCCAGGAACAGCATGCGGTTGAGCATGCGGAAGAAGCGCTGGCGGCGCCATTCCTGCCGCGCTTCGTCGCGGATGGCGGCGAACAGCTGCGGCGCGTCGAGCTCGCGCAAACCGGCGATGCGCTCGGCCAGCCGCACCGCATGCGGCAGCGAATAGCCGGTGGTGGAGTGGAACAGCCCGGCGCGCAGGCCGGCGCAGGGCTGGCCCTGCAGGTCGTTCCAGTAGGCCTCGAAGTCGCCCGCCAGCACGATGGGCAGCGAACCCTGTTCCTCGCGCAGGACCTCGGCGATGTCCCAGCACTGCTCGCGCGCGTAGGCCGCGATATTGGCGCGCAGGCGCTCGGGTTCCCAGACCTGGGTGTCGACGTAATGGGTGTCCTCGATCAGCAGCCGGTCGGGCCCGAAGGGCAGCACGTAGACGAAGCGGTAGCCGCCTTGCTGGGCGACGCTGGCGTCCATGATGACCGGGGCCTTGAGGCCGTGCGGCCAGTTCAGGCGCACTTCCTGGCCGAGGAAGGTCTGGTAGCCGAGCCTGAGGCGGCTGCTGGCGCGCATGCCGCGGCCGTCGATGACGGCCTTCGCACGCAGGGTGGAACCGTCGGCCAGGCCGACTTGCGTCGGATTCAGGCTCTCGATGCGCGCATTCAGGCGCAGCGATGCGCCCAGCGCCGGGGCGATCACGCGCGCGAAATCCTGCGAGGCGATGCTGGCATAGCCGCTGTCGAGCGTGCGCGCGTACAGCGGAAACACCACGTCGTAGCGCGGCCAGCGCGCCGAGACCAGGGGCGCGATCCATTGGCGCTGGGCCGCATCCAGGTCGCCGTCATGGAAGGACCAGGTGTGGTTGCCGCCGATCTGCGCATCCTGTTCCAGCAGCAGGATGCGCAGCTCCGGGCGCCGGGCCAGCAGGCGCCAGGCGATCAGGCCATTCGCCAGCCCACCGCCCACCAGGATCAGGTCGTAGGACTTATCCAAGGCAGGCCACGCTGTCCGGTGTGCGCCGCAGGTGCAGCGCCGCTTCGACGATATCGGCCGCGCGCGGCGTGCCGCCGGCCTGGGCCAGGTTCGCGGCCAGCGGTTCGAGGCGCTGGCGGAAGCCCGGTTCGTCCAGCAGCCTGCGCACCTGACGGCGGATGGCCGAGGCGCGGGCGAAGCGCGGCGACATGCGCAGGCCGATGCCGGCATGGACCACCCTGGCCGCCGCTCCGGGATGGTCGAAGGCGATCGGCAGCGCCAGCATCGGCGTGCGCGCCGCGATCGCGTCCATCACCGTGTTCACGCCCGCATGCGAGACCACGGCGTCGGCGCGCGCCAGCACCGCTTCCTGGCGGGCGAAGGCGCACACCCAGGTGGCGCCTTCGCCCCGCAAGACCTGCTCCTGGTGAGCATCCAGGCCGCCGCAATGGGCCACCAGCAGCTGCACGTCGAGCGCGCGGCAGGCGCGCACGATGCGCCGGAACAGGCCGAAGCGCGCGCCCTGCATGCTGCCCAGCGAGGTGAATACAAAGGGACGATCGCTCGCGATCTCGGGCAGGAAGTAGTCGCGGTCCCTGGCGCTGGCGGCGCGCTTCGTGAAGCGCAGCGGTCCCACGTGGTGGAAATGCGCGGGCAACGCGCGGCGCGGGAAATCGAAGGCCGAGGTGGTCTGGCTGATTTGCGCCAGCGGCGACAGGCAGTGTTGCAGGTTGTCGCGCTCGCCCAGGCCGAGCAGGCGCGCCTGCAGGGCGATGGCGCGGCGGTGCGGACTCATCATCCAGTCGTAGACGCGGGTGCTGCCCTCGGCCATCTTGAGGTGGCGTTCGCTCTGGCCGTACTCGAAGGGCATCACCGGCAGCGGCACGCCCGGCTCGCGGTTGACGGGCAGGGCGCAGGCCACCGAAACGAAGGGGATGCGCAGCGCCTCGGCCACCAGGCCGCCGGCCGCTTCCATCTGGTCGGCGAGGATGGCGTCGATGCCCAGGGTGTCCAGCGCGGCCGGCAGTTCGCGGCACAGCATGGCGGTGCTGTCGGCCATGTCCTCGATCACGCGCCGCAGCCCGAGCGGCCCCCCGGGATTGGCCGCGCGCCGCAGCGCCGCCTGTACCGATCCGGGCGGATGGGTGTCGAGGCCCACGGCGTGGAAGCCGATGCGCTCGTCCGCCACCCATTGCGCGGCGTCCGGGCGGTGCAGGAAGCTCACGCGGTGTCCGCGGTCGATCAGCTCGACGGCGAGCGCCGACATGGCGTTGAAGTGGCTATAGAACGCAGGAGTGACGACTGCGAAGTGCGCCATGGTCAGCCGATGCGTGCGTCGCGCGTCGATCCGGCCTCGGCATGGACCAGGGCGCCGATGCCGGGCGCGTGGAAGGCATCCGGCACGCCCTGCGAGAACAGCGCGCGCACGAAGCCGCGGGTGCGCTGCCTGCCCTTGAGGGCGGCGCCCAGGTGGCGGTCGGCTTCCATCAGGTGGATGCTCAGGCGGCGCCTGGCTTCGTCCCTGCCGAGCGCATTGACGAAGGTGCTCTTGCCTTCATCCTTGCCGGTGTCCTTGCCGGTCAGGCTGCTGTCGGCGCCGTCCTGGAAGTCGTCGCGGATCTGGAAGGCCTGGCCCGCCGCCAGCGCGAAGGCGCGCAGGGCGTCGCCGACGCTGTCGTCGGTCTGGGCCAGGATGGCCGCCATGTCGACTGCGACGCCCAGCAGCACGCCGGTCTTGAGTTCATTGGTGGCCGCGATCTCGGCCACCGAATGGGCGCCGCCGCGCAGGTCCATGAACTGGCCGCGCACCAGGCCTTGCGCGCCGATCGTCTCGGCCAGCCGGTTCACGAGCCGGGTGCGGGTGAGCGGGGCGACGTCCTGGATCGAGGCGAGGATGGAAAAGGCCCGGCTGAGCAGGGCGATGGACGCCAGGATGGTGACGTCCTCGCCGTACTGCACGTGGACGGCCGGCTTGCCGCGCCGGAGCATGGCGTTGTCCATGCAGGGCATGTCGTCGAGCATGAGCGAGGCCGCGTGCACCAGTTCGACCGCGCAGGCGACGTCGATCACGGCCGGCGAGGCGCAGCCCAGGTCGCGCGCCACCAGCATCAGGAGCAGGGGACGCATGCGCTTGCCGGCGCTGAGCGCGCCCGCCCGCATGGCCAGGCTCAGCATGTCGGCGTGGCCGCGGTGCTCGCCATCGGCCAGCAGGAAGGCGATGCGTTCCTCGAGTTCCTGGCGCATGCCTGCGAGCTCGTCGCGTGGGTCCCTGTCCGGGCCGCCGAACCGCCTTGTCTGAGTTGTCATGCGCCATTCCTTTGCAGAGTGCTGGGAGAGGGAACCGGACGGTCGTCCAGCCGATCTTACCTGAAACAATCTTGAAAAAACGTTAATGCATGTAAATGCGCGCGGGCTGTTGTAAATCTGGTCTTGCCGGCTAAACAGACAATTTTCTTACCTGTTTGATGCAAATGCCGACAGAAGCCTGCCTGGTGCATTGTTCGTTTTGCATCCTACATGGAAGCTTGCCGGCGAGACTGTGTCACGATTGGCGAGGCCGGTTCGAAAGCGGTTCAGGGGCTGGTGCGGCTTGCCGGTCCGTCAACTGGGACGATTTGCCCACCTCAAACGTGCTGCGGATTGCGATAGCATGGCAGCTTCGCCGCCAGCGACGGCTGCGGCGCCTTCCACCGAACACCATGCCGAATCTCGAAATCGCCCTTGCGGACGCCGATTGCGCCCGCGTCTCCACGCAGCCCGGCCGCCTGGCCCAGTACTGGACCCTGACCAAGCCGCGCGTCACCCTGATGACCGTGTTCTGCGCCGTCATCGGCAGCCTGCTCGCCGCCGACGGCTTCCCCGGCTGGGGCGTGCTGTTCTGGAGCGCGGCCGGCATCTGGCTGCTGGCCGGCGCCGCTTTCGCGGTCAACTGCCTGCTGGAGGCCAAGGTCGACGCGCGCATGGCGCGCACCGCCCGCCGGGCCACCGCGCGCGGCGAACTGACGCCCTTGCACACCATCGCGTTTTCCAGCCTGATCGGCGGCGCCGGCATGGCCGCGCTGTACTGGATGGTCAATCCGCTCACCATGTGGCTGACCCTGGCGACCTTTGTCGGCTATGCCTTCGTCTACACCCTCCTGCTCAAGCCGAACACGCCGCAGAACATCGTGATCGGCGGGCTGGCCGGGGCGATGCCGCCGGCCCTGGGCTGGGCGGCCGTGGCGGGGGAGACACCGCTGCAGGCCTGGCTGCTGGTCCTGATCATCTTTCTGTGGACCCCGCCGCACTTCTGGGCGCTGGCCATGTACCGGCGCGAGGACTATGCGCGCTCCGGGCTGCCGATGCTGCCGGTCACGCACGGCATGGCGCACACGGGCCGCATGGTGTGGCGCTACAGCATCGCGCTGGCGCTGGGCACGGCCTTGCCCTGGGTGGTGGGGATGAGCGGCCTGCTCTACCTGCTGGCCGCGGCGGCGCTCGATGCGGTGTTCCTGCGCCACGCCTGGCTGGTGCACCGCCGCTACAGCGACCAGGTAGCGCGCAAGGCCTTCGGCTGGTCCATCGTCTACCTGGCCTTGCTGTTCGCGGCGCTGCTGGCCGATCACTGGGTCATGGCGCTGTAAGCCTTAGGCCTGGGCCATGCCGCCGTCGACGAACAGTTCGGCGCCGTTGACGTAGCTAGCGTCGCTCGAGGCCAGGAACAGCACGGCCTTCGCAATCTCTTCCGGCTCGGCCACGCGGCCCAGCGGCACCTGGCTGGCCAGCGCGTCCAGCAGGCCTCGCTGGGCGGCGGCATCGTCGCCGGCCAGTTCCACCAGCCCCGGCGTACGCACCGGTCCCGGGCTCACCACGTTGACGCGGATCCGGCGCTCCTTCAGGTCCAGGATCCAGCTGCGCGCGAAGTTGCGCACCGCCGCCTTGGTGGCGCTGTAGACGCTGAAGGCCGGGGTGCCGGTCACGCCGGTGACGGAACTGCTCAGCACCACCGATGCGCCCTGGGACAGCAGCGGCAGCGCCTTCTGCACCGTGAACAGCACCGCCTTGACGTTGCGGCCGAAGGCGTCGTCCACGTGCTGCTCGGTGATCTGGCCGAGCGGCATCATGTCGCCGCCGCCGGCGTTCGCGAACAGCACGTCCAGGCGGCCGGCGGCGTCCTCAACGGTGGCGTACACGCGGTCCAGGTCGGCCATGCTGGTGGAATCGGCCTGGATCGCAGTGGCGTTGGGGCCGATCTTGTCGACCGCGGCGTCCAGCTCGGCCTGGCGGCGGCCGGTGATGAAGACGCGTGCGCCTTCCTGTGCGAACAGCTGGGCCGTTGCCAGGCCGATGCCCGCCGAGCCGCCGGTGACGAGTGCGATTTTGCCTTCGAGTTTCTTCATGACTTCCTCCATGTGGTGGGTTGATGGAAGAAGTGTAGATTCTCCATATGCGTAGATAAATCCGGTTTCGATGGAATGACTATCCATCAATCTGTACAATCGGTGCATGGACCAATTACTCGCGCTCAAGACCTTCGTGCGTATTGCCGAGGCCGGCAACTTCTCCAAGGCTGCCGACCAGCTGAACCTTCCGCGCTCGACGGCCAGCAAGATCATCCAGGATCTCGAAGAGCACCTGGGCACCAAGCTGATCCACCGCACCACGCGCCGCATCACGGTCACGCCGGAAGGCGCGCAATACTACGAGCGCGCGCTCAAGCTGGTGGCCGAGCTGGAAGACATGGACGCCGAGGCGCGCCGCAGCCGCGCCCAGCCCAAGGGGCGGCTGCGGGTGGACGTCGGCTCGGTGCTGGCCAACCTGATCCTGATTCCGGCGCTGCCGGCCTTCCGCGAGCGCTATCCCGACATCGAGCTGTTCCTGGGCGTGAGCGACCGTCCGGCCGACATGGTGGGCGAGGGCATCGACTGCGTGATCCGTGGCGGCGCGCTGCCCGACACCTCGCTGGTCGCGCGCAAGCTGTGCGAGCTGGAGATGCTGGTCTGCGCCCACCGCGCGTATGCGCAAGGGCGCGGCCTGCCAACGCATCCGGGCGAGCTGGAATCCGGTCACGCGCTGGTAAGCTACTTCTCTTCGCTCACCGGCAAGCCCTTCCCGCTGGTGTTCACCCGCGGCGGGGAGAGCATCGAGGTCCAGGGCGGCGCCCACATGGCCGTCAACGAAAGCACGGCCCTGGTCGGGGCCTTGGTCGCGGGCCTGGGCATCGGCCAGTGTTTCGAATTCTCGGTGCGGCATCAGCTCGACAGCGGGGAACTGGTACGGGTACTGCCCGAGTGGCGCCAGCCGCGCCATCCGCTCTACATCATGTATCCGCCCAACCGCCACCTGCACGGCAAGGCGCGCGTGTTCGTCGACTGGGCGGTCGAGGTCTTCGCCGCCTACGACGTCCGTCCCTGATCCGGTTGGCGCGGCCGCCGCGCTCTGCTAACATCGCATCCATTCCATCCAGGAGGTACTCGTCCAATGCGCCATTGATGCCGCCGTCAGTTGACGGCCCGTTCTTCGCCTTCCCGCTCGCGCAGGGAAGTTCGCCGGCATCCTGGAGCATCCATGACGACTACCGTACTCGCGCTCGACCGCGCATCCTTCGTCCTGCCCGACGGCAGGAACCTGTTTTCCGATCTCACCGAACAATTCGACACCCGCCGCACCGGCCTGGTCGGGCGCAACGGCGCCGGCAAGAGCGTGCTGGCGCGCCTGCTCGCGGGCGAACTGGAACCGGCGGCGGGACGCTGCCTGCGTCCGGGCTCCGTCTACTACCTGGCCCAGCACGCGGGGCAGGGCGGCGCGCGCACTGTGGCCGAACTGGCCGGCGCCGGCCCGGTGCTGGCGGCGCTGGAACGCATCGAGGCCGGCAGCCTGGAGCCCGGCGACTTCGAGGCGGTGGGAGAGGGCTGGGACATCCGCCAGCGCCTGGCGCAGGAACTGAAGCGCGCCGGCCTGGGCCATCTTGCACCAAGCACGCCGGTGGCCTCGCTGAGCGGCGGCCAGGCGATGCGGGTGGCGCTGGCCGGCGCCGCCCTGCGCGACCCGGATGTCCTGATCCTGGATGAACCCAGCAACCACCTCGACCGGGCGGGCCGGCAGGCGCTCGCCACACAGCTGCTGGCATGGCGCAAGGGCCTGATCGTGATCAGCCACGACCGCGAACTGCTGGGCATCATGGAGCGCATCGTCGAGCTGTCCGAGCAGGGTTTGCGCAGCTACGGCGGCGACTACGCCTTCTACGAAGCCGTCCGGCGCCAGGAACAGGACAGCGCCGCGCGCCAGCTCGAACACGCGCGCCTGGCCCTGCGGCGCGACGAGCAGGAGCGGCGCGAGCAGCGCGAGCGCCAGGCGCGCCGCCAGGCCCAGGGCAAGCGCGAAGGCAAGACGGCCAACCAGGCCGCCATCCTGCTGGGCGGACGCAAGGAGCGCAGCGAAGGCAGCACCGGCCGGCTGCGCGTGCAGCACGAGGCCGCGCGCGAGGAGGGGGCGCGGGCGCTGCGCGAGGCCGCCCTGCAGCTGCGCGAGGACGCGGCGGTGCGCATCCATGCGGCGGGCGGCGCGGCGCCCGCCCAGCGCCGCGTGGCCCTGCTGGAGGACGTGGTGCTGCCGTTCGCACGCGCGCCCCTGGACCGCGTCAGCCTGGGCGTGACGGGCCGCCAGCGCATCGGCATCGAAGGCCCGAACGGCTGCGGCAAGTCGACCCTGCTGAAGGTGCTGGGCGGCGTGCTCGCCCCGCTGGCCGGTGAAGTCAGCCTGCCGGCGCGCGTGGCCTGGCTCGACCAGCAGCTCGGCATCCTCGCTCCGGCGCGTTCGACCCTGGACCAGCTGCTGGAGCGCAAGCGCAGTGTAGGGGAGGACATGCTGCGCACCTGGCTGGTCCAGCTGGGACTGGACGCCGACGCCATGCGCCGTCCGTCCGGCCTGCTCAGCGGCGGCGAGCGCCTGAAGGCGGCCCTGGCCTGCGTGCTGTACGCGGACGAGCCGCCGGAACTGCTGCTGCTCGACGAACCGGGCAACCACCTCGACCTGCCTTCGCTGGCCGCGCTGGAAGCGATGCTGAACGCCTACCAGGGCGCGCTGGCGGTGGTGTCGCACGATGCCGTCTTCCTGGAGCGCATTGGACTGACGCAGCGCCTGCGGGCCGCGCCGGATGGCTGGCGATTGCTATAATCCGGGGTTACGAATTCCCACGAAGAACGACGATGTTGCGCACCCTTGTCATTTCCCCCAACTGGATCGGCGACGCCGTGATGGCGCAGCCCCTGCTGCGCCGGCTGAAAGAGCTGCATCCGGACCGGCCCATCGACGTGCTGGCGCCCACCTGGGTGGCGCCGGTATGGCAGGCCATGCGCGAAGTCGACTCGGTGCTCGAGGCGCCGTTCAAGCACGGCAAGCTCCAGCTCGGCGAGCGCCGCGCCTTTGCCGGGATGCTGAAGGCGCGCGGCTATGCCGATTCCTACGTGCTGCCCAACACCCTGAAATTCGCCCTGATCCCGTGGCTGGCCGGCATCCCGAAGCGGGTCGGCTACAAGGGCGAGATGCGCTACGGCCTGGTGAATGTCATGCACCACGACGACAAGGCCGCGCCGCGTCCCATGGCCCAGTTCTACGCCGCGCTGGCGGACGAGCCGGTGCGCCACCTGCCGCGCCCTGACAAGCTGCCCGAGCCCGTGATGTGGGTCGACGGCGCCCAGGCCGAAGCCGCGCTGGCGCGCCTGAACCTGCCGGCGGGTCCCTACGTCGCCTTCGCGCCGGGCGCCGAATTCGGCCCGGCCAAGCGCTGGCCGTCCGCCTATTTCGCCGAGCTGGCCCAGACCATCCGCGCCAAGCGCCCTGACGTCGGCATCCTGCTGATGGGTTCTCCGAAAGACCGCGCGGTGTGCGAGGAGATCACGGCCGTGGTGCCGGAGGCGCACAACCTGGCCGGCTCCACCTCGCTGAGCGAAGCGATCGCCCTGATCTCGCGCGCGGCCGCGGTGGTGACCAACGACTCGGGCCTGATGCACATCGGCGCCGCGCTGCGCCGCCCGGTGGTGGCGATCTACGGCCCGACCGACCCGCGCCACACGCCGCCGCTGTCCGAGCTGGCCAAGGTGCTGTGGCTGCACATCGAATGCTCGCCCTGCCAGCAGCGCGAGTGCCCGCTGGGGCACCAGAACTGCATGAAGCAGATCCCGCCGGCCGCCGTGTGGCAGCCTTTGCAACCCATGCTCGCCGGCGCGGGCGTCACGACTACTTAAAAGGACCCACCATGATTCTGGTTACAGGCGCAGCAGGCTTCATCGGCGCGAACCTGGTGCACGCATTGTCGGCACGCCAGCCGTTTTCCGTCTTCGGCGTCGACAACATGTCGCGCCCGGAGAAGTTCCACAACATCGTCGACGCCGAGATCGCGGACTACCTCGACAAGGAAGACTTCATCGCGCGCCTGCGGTCCGGCCAGTTCGACCGCAAGTTCACCGCCGTGCTGCACCAGGGCGCCTGCTCCAACACCATGGAGACCGACGGCCGCTACATGATGGCGAACAACTACGAGTACACCATCGAGCTGTTCGAGTTCTGCCAGCGCCAGAACATCCCCTTCATCTACGCCTCGTCGGCGGCGGTGTACGGCGGCGGCACGGTGTTCAAGGAAGAGCGCCCGCACGAGCGCCCGCTGAACGTCTACGGCTATTCCAAGTTCCTGTTCGACCAGTACGTGCGCCGCCACTGGCTGGGCCGCAGCCGCGGCAAGGACACCGGCCCGCAGGTGGTGGGCCTGCGCTACTTCAACGTCTACGGCCCGCTGGAAGGCCACAAGGGCACGATGGCCTCGGTGCCTTTCCACCAGTTCCACCAGTTTCAGAAAGAGGGCAAGGTCAAGCTGTTCGGCGCCAACGAAGGCTACGAGGCGGGCACCCAGATGCGCGACTTCATCTTCATCGAGGACGTGGTCAAGGTGAACCTGTTCTTCCTGGACCACCCGGAACAGCGCGGCATCTTCAACCTGGGCACCGGCCGCGCGCAGCCCTTCAACGACCTGGCGGTGGCCACCGTCAACGCGCTCGCCAACGAGGGCGGGGCGCCCATGTCGCTCGAACAGATCGTGGAGAAGGGGCTGCTGGAGTACCTGCCGTTCCCGGACAAGCTCAAAGGGAAGTACCAGAGCTTCACCCAGGCCGACATTTCCGCGCTGCGCGAGGCGGGGTATGCGGAGACCTTCACCGACGTGGCGGGCGGGGTGGCGAAGTATATGGAGTGGTTGAAGGGGCAGCCGGTGCGCTGATCTTCGTGGAGGGCCGCCTGAGGGCGGCTTTTTTTTCGCCTTCTCCCCACAAATAGTTGCATCCCAGCATTCCACCCTCAAGCCCAGTCACGCGCCGTGCGCGCACTCCCTCGTGTAGACTCTGCTCACCTTCGTTGTTCATTTTTTAACTAAGGAAGCACTGCGTGAATGCCAACCTGACCGGACACCTGTCGCCTGACCAGGAAGACCTGTCTCCCTCCACCCGTGCCATGCTGTCCCTGCGCGCCCAGGTGATGGAACAATGGATGGCGAACGTGCGCAAGACCGTGCTGCAGGCGCGCTCCCTGGCGGTGCCGATCCTGGAGAACACGCTGCCGGCCTACTACGACACCCTGGCCGCGCTGCTCACGCCGGGCTATTCGGCGCGCGCCCACAACGACCTGGGCGCGGTGGCCAGCGAGCACGGAGGCGAGCGCGCCCGCATGACGGTCTACGACGCCACCGCCCTGATCCACGAGCTGCAGATCTTCCGCGATACCCTGTTCGCGGCGCTGGAGCAGGCCGGCGTGGCGCTGACCCAGGACGAGCGCGCCAACCTGGTGGCCAGCATCGACGCCACCATCCGCGAAAGCGCCAATTCCTTCGCCGTGGTGCAGGCCGCGCTGCGCGAGCAGTACGTGGCCGCGGTCGCGCACGACCTGCGCACGCCGCTCTCGACCGCGCAAATGGCGGCCCAGATGATCGAACATACCTCGAACGACGAGACGGTCAAGCGCTACGCGGACAAGATCGTCGCCAGCACCCAGCGCATCGATGTCATGACGCGCGAGCTGCTGGACCGGATCTCGTTCTGCAAGACCGGCCCCTTCACGCTGGACATCTCCCACGTCGACATGGCCGACGTGGCGCGCGAAGTGGCGCAATACGCCCAGAATTTTCATGCAGTGGAACTGGAGCTCGAAGTCGAACCGGTCACGGGCTGGTGGTCCCGTGAAGCAATGCAGCGCGCCATCGAGAACCTGGTCAACAACGCGATCAAGTACGGCTCGAACGCGCCGATCCGCCTGGCCGTCACCACCACCACGGAACGCGTGCAGGTGCTGGTGCACAACCAGGGCAAGCCGATCGCGCCCGAAGACAGCGAAAGCATCTTCCAGCTGTTCCGGCGCGCCGGCAACCAGGAAGCGGGCGAAGGCTGGGGCGTCGGCCTGCCTTACGTGCGGCGCGTGGCCGAAGCCCACGGCGGCAGCGTCCTGATGTCCAGTTCCGAGGAAGAGGGCACCAGCTTCGTCATCGACGTCCCCACCGACGCGCGCCCCTTCGCAGGCGCGCCGACGGCCGCCTAGGCTGTCGATTTACCCATCAGTCCCTGGCCGCCGACCGGCTCGGTCTCGAAGCGCTCGCCGAAGCCCGCGATCAGCGGCCGCCCCTTGGCGATCGCCTGCTGCACCGAATGCAGCGAGAGCGAAGCCTTATGGTTTTCGCGGCTGTCCCAGGTCTCGGTGATCCACAGCGCATCCGCGTCGGCCAGGTCCTTGGCGACGACATAGCTCAGGCAGCCCGGCATGGCGGCCGTGCCTTCGAGGAGGATGGCGATGAGCGCGTCGCGCTGGCCCGGCTGGGCGCGCATTTTTCCGATCAATCCGTACATGCGAGGCGTGTCCTTGGTGGCGGGAGCGGCCAGGGCGGCTGGCGCCGCCAGCGGCAGGGCGGCCAGTGCGGCCACCGCGGTGCGTCGGGAAACAGCCATGGCGCGTCCTTGTGGAAAGGTGAAGGTGAAGGTGGAGTATAGGACGCGGCGCACGCGTGGCCAAGCGCTTTCGCGAACATATGCATGCTGGAGTAAGATGCATTTTTTCGAACCCTTGCGAATCCGCGATGCGACTTTCTTCCCTTGCCCTGGCCGCCGGCGCCGCCGCCCTGTCCAATTCCCTTCACGCCCAGCAGGCCGCTCCCGCGATCTCCGAGACGGCGCTGCGCGCCCACCTGTCCTTCCTGGCCGACGACCTGCTGGAAGGCCGCGGCACCGGCCAGCGCGGCGGCGACCTCACGGTGCGCTACCTCGAGACCCAGGCGGCCCTGATAGGCCTACAACCGATCCAGGGGGACGGCTACCGCCAGCCGGTCAGGATCGAGGGCACCCGGCTGCTGCCGGGCAGCAGCGTGAGCTTCGAGGCCGGCGGCAAGCGCATCAGCCCGGAGATCGGCAAGGGCATCGTGTTCGGCACCGCCAGCGGCAAGACCGCGCTGGCCTTCGACGCGCCGCTGGTCTTCGTCGGCTACGGCGTCACGGCCGGGGAAGAGCAGTGGAACGACTACAAGGGCCAGGACATGAAGGGCAAGATCCTGGTCATGATGGTCAACGACCCGCAGCCCACCAGCGAGGAACCGAACCGCTTCGCCGGCAAGGCCTACACCTGGTACGGCCGCTGGCTGTACAAGTTCGAGGAAGCGGTGCGCCAGGGCGCGGCCGGCGCGCTCCTGATCCACACCCTGCCGTCGTCCTCCTATCCGTGGAGCGTGCCGGCCAACGGCTTCTCGCACGAGCGCTTCCACCTGGCCGGCGCCGGCAATCCCGTCGAAGGCTGGCTGCACGAGGATACCGCGCGCGCGCTGTTCGCGGCGGCCGGCCACGACCTCGACCAGCTGCGCGCGCAAGCCGAAAGGCGCGACTTCCGCCCGGTGGACCTGAAGATCGGCGCCCACGTCGAGCTCAAGTCGGCGATCCGCCAGGTCGAGCAGTTCAACGTGGTCGGTATCGTGCCCGGCACCGACCCCAGGCTGAAGGAACAGGCGGTGGTGTATTCCTCGCACTGGGACCACCTGGGCATGGACGAAGGTCCCGCCGCCGAACGCAAGAAAGACCGCATCTACAACGGCGCCATCGACAACGCCTCGGGTACGGCGGCGCTGCTGGCGATGGCCACCGAGGCGGTGAAGAAGCCCACCCGACGCACCCAGGTCTTCCTGTGGCCGGCGGCGGAAGAGCAGGGCCTGCTGGGCAGCGCCGCCTACGTCAGGAATCCGGTAGTGCCGCTGGCGCGCACCGCCGCCGACCTGAACCTGGACAGCCTGAACTTCGTCGGCCGCACCAGGGACATCGGCGTGCCCGGCGCCGAACGCAGCAGCCTGTACGACACGGCGAAGGCGGTGGCGCGGAAGATGGGCCTGAAGCTGGCGCCGACCATTCCCGACCTGTCCGGCGCCTACTTCCGCGCCGACCACTTCAACTTCGCCAAGGCCGGCGTGCCGGCCTTTAATGTCGGCTCGGCCGTGTTCTCGGGCGACGGCCACTTCGAGTTCGAGCACGGCCAGGATACGTCCAGCCAGAAGATGGTGGGCTTCAAGCAGCACTACCACCAGATCAGCGACGAATACCGCCCGGACTGGGACTTGTCGGGCATGGTGCAGCAGGCCCAGTTCACGCTCAACCTCGGCTACGCCGTGGCCAACGCGCCGGCCATGCCTACGTGGAAGAAGGGCGACAGCTTCGGTCAAGTCAAACGCTGACCGTGCGGGCCGCGGCCTGCTCCAGGATGCGGCCCAGGTTCGCCATGTCGACCGGCTTGACCAGGTGATGGTCGAAGCCGGCCGCCGCGCTGGCGCGCCGGTCCTGGTCCTGGCCGTAGCCGGTGACGGCGACCAGGATCGCGCCGCGCGTCCTCGGGTCCGCGCGCAGGCTGCGCGCCAGCTCGTGGCCGTCGATGTCGGGCAGGCCGATGTCGAGCAGGCAGACTTCCGGGCCGAAGCCGGGCGCCAGCTCGAGGGCGCGCGGCGAGGCATTCTCGGCCAGCACCTCGTGGCCGTTGGCGGCCACGTACATGGACAGCACCTCGGCCGCGTCCTGGTTGTCGTCCACCACCATCACCCTGAGCCGGCGCGCCTCGGCGGCGGCGCCGGCATCCGCGCCCGCGTCCGGTCCCTGGGCGCCGCGTTCGGCGCAGCGCGGCAGGGTGACCGTGAAACTGCTCCCCAGCCCCGCGCCGGCGCTCTCCACCGCCACCGTTCCGCCATGCAGCTGCACCAGGCTGCGCACCAGGGCCAGGCCGATGCCCAGTCCGCCCAAGGCGCGGTCCGGCGTGCGCTCGCCCTGCACGAACATGTCGAAGGCGCGTTCCAGCTCGGGCGGCGACATGCCGATCCCGTTGTCGCTCACGCGCAGCCGGACGGATTCAGGATCGGCGCTCAGCGCGGCCTCGATGCGTCCGCCGTCGGCGGTGAACTTGACGGCGTTGTGCAGCAGGTTGCCCGCCACCTGCACCAGGCGCTTGCGGTCGCCCAGCACCCAGGCCGGCTCGGGCAGCAGCCGGACTTCGAGCCGGTGGCCCTTGCGGCGCACGGCTTCCTGCACCTGCTCGGCGGCGTCGGCCACGACCTCGTTGATGTCGAGGCGCTGCTTGGCGATGGTCACCAGGCCGCGCGTGACGCGCGAGACGTCGAGCAGGTCGTCCACCAGCCCGGCCATGTGGCGCGCCTGGCGCGCGATGATCTCGCTGATCTGCTTGATGCGCGCGGCTTCCAGCCGTCCCTGGCCGAGCAGCTGGGCGCCGGAGGCGATCGGCGCCAGCGGGTTGCGCAGCTCGTGCGCCAGCATGGCCAGGAATTCGTTCTTGCGGGTGTCCGCCTGGCGCAGCGCCTGCTCGGCCTTGACCCGCTCGGTGATGTCCTGCAGGGTGCCGCGCAATGCGCTCACGCGGCCATCGGGCGCGGCGATGCTGTCGGCGCGCCAGTCGATCCAGATGTGCCGGCCGTCGGCGTGGTTGACCTCGAGTTCGAGCCGCCCGCTGCCTCCCTTGCGTTCGAGCTCGCGGCGCAGGCCGTCCATGCGCTGCCACGATGCCTCGGGCAGCAGGGAGCCGCGCAGCCGGGGGAAGGGCGGCACCGGGCGTCCGAAGATGGCCGGCACCGAATCGGAGGTCTCGATGCTGTCGTCGGCCAGGTTCCAGTGCCAGGTGCCGAAGCGCGCCAACAGGTGCGATTCGCGCAGCTCCTCTCCTTGGCCGCCAGCGCCTGGGCGCGCTCGGCCAGCAGGCGCGAGGCGGTGCCGATCGATTCGGCCACTTCGGCGGCTTCCCTGACATAGGCTTCGCGGAAGGGCGGGGCCGGCTCGCCCCGGCCGAGGGCGACCGCGCCCTCGTGCAGGCCGCGCACCGAGCGCGCCAGGCGGCCGCCGATCTGCCAGGCCAGCCACAAGCCGATGGCGAACAAGAGCGCCAGGCCGGTGAGCAGCACCGCCAGCGGCTGCAGCAGCGACTGGATCAGGGCGGCGCGCGGCACCCCGACCGCCACGCCCCAGCCGGTCAGCTCCGAGCGCGAATAAAAGGTGAGCACGTCCACGCCTTCCTGGGTGGTGGCGCCGAACACGCCTTCGCGCGAGCGCTGGATGGTCTTGAACAGGCTTTCGGTCACGCGCCTGCCGATGAAAACGTCGGCATTCACGTTGCGCCCGAAGATCACGCCGGCGGCGTCGAAGATCGAGGCGACCGAGCCCTCCGGCACCGACTTGGGCGTCAATACGTCGTCGAAGTAGTCCGGGCGCAGGCCGATGCTCAGCACGTAGGCGATCTCGCCGCGCACCAGCACCGGCACGTCCACGCTCACCGTCGGGCGGCGCCGCACGGCGCCGGTGAATACGTTCGCCACCGAGGGCCTGCCGGTCGAGAACACCTTGTCGATCTGCGGCGAATGGTCGAGCGGCAGCGCGGCGCCGAAGTCGACCGCGGTGTTCATGACCTGCTGGCCGCGCCGGTCGCGCAGGACCGCGTTCATGCTGGCGCCGGTGAGCGACAGGGCCTCGCGCGCCTGACGGTGCACGCGTGCGAAGTCCTCCCGCTCGAGGGCTTCGGCGGTCGACAGGGGCTGGGCGATGGCCTGGCCGCGCAGCAGCTTGCTCTCGACGGTATGGACCAGGGCGCGCACCGTCTGCATGGTGTTCTTTTCGAACTGGGCGCGCGCCTTTTGGTACTGGTGGACGAACAGCAGCGAGGCCCCGACGATCCCCGGCAGCAGGGTGGCCAGCACCAGCCACAGCAGGTAGGCCCGCAGCGGTCTGCGGATGGTCGACACATCGTCACCGTTCACATTGTTTTCCGGGGTGGGCTGGACAGCGGAATTCTACGTGCAATCCGACAAGACGCCGATTTCAGTACGCGCCACTTGCATGGACGGCCCCAGGTGCGCCTGCACCTGGGGCGCGCGGACGCTCATCCGTTGCAGGCGCGCCATAGCGCGCAGCCCGAACGTGAAATATTTTCCCGAAATTGTGATTTCTCCATCGAATTTGCGCCCGCTTGGCCGTAATGTATCTTGCTGAGTAGCAAGACTTAACATTGACGCATCTGGAGCCCACATGGAATCGGTAAAGACGGCGGAAGAACAGGAAGTCCTGTCGTTCCGCCTTGCAAAAGAAGAATACGCAATCAGCATCCTCAAGGTGCAGGAGATCCGCGGCTATGACGCGCCGACCCGGCTGGCCAGCGCGCCGGCCTACCTCAAGGGCATCATCAACCTGCGCGGCGCGATCGTGCCGATCGTCGACATGCGCATCAAGTTCGGCCTGGGCGAGCCGGTGTACGACTCGTTCACGGTGGTGATCATCCTGAACATCGCGCAGCATGTGATCGGGATGGTGGTCGACAGCGTCTCGGACGTGGTCACGCTGGCGAGCGACCAGATCCGCCCGGCCCCCGACATGGGCGCCAGCGTCGAGACCAACTGCCTGCTCGGCCTGGGCACGGTGGGCGAGCGCATGCTGATCCTGCTCGACATCGACAAGCTGATGCAGTCCGACGAACTGGGGCTGGTAGCGTCGCTGCCGCACGCCGCCTGAAGCCACGGAGGAAACAAGAACATGAAACTCGCCAACCTCAAGATCGGCAAGCGCCTGGCGCTGGGCTTTGGCATCGTCTGCGCCATGCTGGTGCTGATGGTCGCACTGAGCAATGCCATGCTGGCGCGCGTCAACGCCGGCACCGACGAAATCGTCAACGGGCGCATGCCGAAGATCGAAATGACCGGCCAGATGCAGGCCGACATCAACGACATCGCCATCGCGATCCGCAACATGATGCTGACCGACGACCCGGCCGACCGCCAGAAGCTGGCCGAGGAAGTCATCGAGCACCGCCGCAGCATGAATGCGATCCTCGCTGAGCTGGACAAGTCGCTCGTGAGCGCGCGCGGCAAGGAACTGCTGGCGCAGATGAAGCAGGAAACCGCCGGTTACGTGAGCGGCCAGGACAAGCTGATCCGCCTGATCAATCTCGACGAGCTGGACGCCGCGCGCTCGCTGCTCAAGAGCGAGCTGCGCCCGCTGCTGGTGCGCCTGAAGAAGGCCACCGCCGAGCAGAGCGCGCTGCAGAAGCAGATCGCCATGGACGCCGCCGCCGAGGCGGCCCGCACCTACCGCAGCACCAGCATCCTGATGTGGGGCCTGGGCTTTGGCGCGCTGGCGCTGGCCGCGGCAGTGGCCTGGTCGATCACGCGCTCGATCACGCGTCCGGTGGCCAAGGCGCTGGAGGTGGCGAACACCGTCGCCGCCGGCGACCTGACCAGCCGCATCGAGGTCGACACCCGCGACGAGATGGGCCAGCTGCTGCAGGCGCTCAAGGCCATGAACGAGAACCTGGCGCGCACCGTGGGCGTGGTCCGCACCGGCACCGACACCATCGCGGTGGCCGCGGCCCAGGTGGCGGCGGGCAGCCAGGACCTGTCTTCGCGCACCGAGCAGCAGGCTGGCGCGCTGGAGGAGACCGCGTCTTCGATGGAAGAGCTGACCTCGACCGTCAGGCAAAACGCCGACAACGCGCGCCAGGCCAACGTGCTGGCCGAAGCGGCGGCTAACGTCGCCGCGCGCGGCGGCCAGGTGATCGGCCAGGTAGTCGGCACCATGGGCGAGATCAACGACTCGGCCAACAAGATCAACGACATCATCGGCGTCATCGACGGCATCGCCTTCCAGACCAATATCCTGGCCTTGAATGCGGCGGTGGAAGCGGCGCGCGCCGGCGAGCAGGGCCGCGGCTTCGCGGTGGTGGCGGGCGAGGTGCGCAACCTGGCGCAGCGCTCGGCCAACGCGGCCAAGGAGATCAAGGCCCTGATCGGCGCGTCGACCGACAAGGTGGCCAGCGGCAGCAAGCTGGTGGCCGAAGCCGGCGCGACGATGCAGGAGATCGTGGACAGCGTGCGCCGCGTGACCGACATCATGGCCGAGATTTCGAGCGCCAGCATGGAGCAGACCTCGGGCATCGAGCAGATCAACCAGGCGGTGGTGCAGATGGACGAGACCACGCAGCAGAACGCGGCCCTGGTGGAGGAGGCGGCGGCCGCGTCGAGCCAGATGCAGGAGCAGGCCGCGATACTGGCCAAGGCGGTGGCCGTGTTCCAGATCGGCGCGGCCCAGGCGGCGCCGGTCGCGGCTCAGGTGAAGACGCCGGCGCTGCCGAAGCCTGCTGCGGCGCCTGTGCCTGCGCGTGCGCCGGCGAAGGCCAGGGCAAGCGCCACCGCCGGGGACTGGGAAGAGTTCTGATCCAGGCGTCCGGCGAGGACTAAAAAAAACGGCAAGCCCGAGGGCTTGCCGTTTTTCGTTGGAGCGCGTCGATTAGAACGAGTGACGCACGCCCACGTTGATGGCTTTCGGATCCGCGCCGACGAGCGGCGACAGCAGGGTGCCGCCAGCCGAGGTCAGGCCGAAGTTGCCGACGTCGTTGTTGCGCAGGGTGGCGAAGGTGCCGTACAGGTTGGTACGCTTCGACAGGGTGTAGGTGTAGGCCAGGGTGAAGCCGTTGCCCTTGCCGCCGTTGCCCAGTTCCTGGCGCTGGAATTGCAGGAAGAACTTGTTCGGGCCGGTGGTCCAGGTTCCGCCGACGTTGATCTGCTCGTAGGCGTTGTTGGCGCCGGTCGGGTCAGCGACCAGGTAGCCAGCGCGCGCTTCGAAGGCGCCGAACTTGTAGCCGATGCCCGATGCGTATTCCTTGTCGTTGCCGGCGGCCAGGCGCTCGACTTCCTGGTAGGCGGCGCCCAGGTACAGGTTGCCTTGGGTAGCTTCCAGCGAGATGCCCAGCACGTCGTTCGACGGACCGCTCTGGCGCTCGCCGGCGCCGTAGGCTGCGCCGATCACAACGCCGTTCCACGGGTTGCTCTTGTAGTTGACCGAGTTCGACAGGCGGCGGGTAGCGCGCGGCAGTGCGCCGGCCGGGGTAGCGAAGGCTGCCAGGCTGCTGCCGTAGAAGCCATGGCCCAGTGCGTCGGTCGCTTGAGCGATTGCAGCGATCGGGCTGTATTCACGGCCCACGGTCACGGTACCGAAGTTGCCCTGCAGGCCGACGACTGCGCGGCGCTGGAACAGGGTCGAATCGCCGGCGCCGGAGTCGACAGCGACGCCAGCTTCCAGGTTGAACAGAGCCTTCAGGCCGTTGCCCAGCTCTTCGGTGCCACGGAAACCGATACGGCTGGTCGATTGGGTGCCCGACTGAACCACCACTGCGTGGTCTTCGCCGGCGATGTCGCGGTCTTCGATGCCGAACGACGCGTCAACCACGCCATACATGGTGACCGAGGTCTGGGCTTGCGCGAACAGGGGCAGGCTCGAAACGAGGGCAGCTGCCAGGATCTTCTTATTCATGGATGAGTCTCTCCAGTAGTTAATTTGAAATGCCAATCCATCATTACACGAAGGATAGCGGTTTGTCATTGCCCCGCCCGGGAGAAAGGCAGGATTAGTTGCGAAAAGGAAACATCGCTGCCCCGTACCATAACAGGTGAGCACTTGCTTTACCAATAACCCTTAGCACTATACTTATGCTGATTGTGTCTTCGCAAAATGAGCGTTGCGAATTGTACACAATTTCCGCTAGTCTTGTCTTTAATACGATAGCGCTAACATATTTATACTGCTTTGTCGATACTAAAATCGGTATCGGAACGGCGGAAAAATTGATTGGATCGTTCTCAGTGCAGCGCCTACCATTCCTCTCGAGCATGTAAAAAAGCAGCCGCGAGCAGCCAGCGCCGGCGCACCAAAATAACGACAGAGGAGACGTATGAAACGCTTAGCATCGGGCCAAGCTGCGCCCACCCGTACCTTCATGTTGCGCGCCACCGTCGCCGCACTCGCCGGCGCCGGACTGATGAGCGCCGCCACGGTCGGCGCCCAGGAAATCTCCCCCGCCGCGGCCGCCGAAACGACGGCGCCGGGCGACACGCAGACCGTGGTCGTCACGGGCGTCAAGGCATCGCTCATCAAGAGCCTGACGAACAAGCGCCTCAACGACCAGGTCGTGGAATCGGTCGTTGCCGAAGACATCGGCAAGCTCCCCGATAACAATGTCGTCGAAGCGCTGCAGCGCGTGACGGGCATCCAGGTCACCAACCGCGCCGGCGGCGAAGTCGGAACCTTGTCCATCCGTGGCCTCCCCGACGTCCAGACCACCTGGAACGGCCGCAATATCTTTACCGCGTCGGGCACGCAGGTCGCGCTTCAGGACATTCCCTCGACCCTGGTTCGCCAGATCGACGTTTACAAGACGCGCGACGCCAGCCAGCTGGAAACCGGCATTGCAGGCCAGATCGACGTGAAGTCGCTGCGCCCCTTCGATTTCAAGGGTTCGCAAGTGTCGATTTCGGCGCGCGAGACCTATCTGGATCCGGCGAAAAGGTGGAACCCGCAGCTCAGCGCCATGTTCAGCAACCGCTGGGAAACCGGCATCGGCGAAGTCGGCGCCCTGGTCAATCTGGCGGGTACCCAGACGAAATACCGCAACGAAAGCGTGACGCCGGGCGCCATGGTGCCGTTCACCAGCCCCAATGCTGCCGAAGTTCCACCAGGTTACGTGCCCCTGCAGCGCATCTTCGACAACAATATCTGGGCGCCCGGTACCCGTACCGGCCTGCCGATGGCAGCGGGTTCGACGCTGAATTTCAACGGCCAGGCCTATCCTTACTACCTGGCGCGCGACGCCGTCTTCCAGAGCGATGTCCAGGGTGAACGGAAGCGTCCCGCCGCCAATATCGCCCTGCAGTGGAAACCGAACAGCGATGCGGTCTACACCTTCGAATCGATGTACAACGGTTATCGCGACAAGGCCTTCAATCAGCTGCTGTTCAGCTTTGTCGACTGGTGGGGCGACCTCGGCAGCAACCCGGCGGGGACGATTACGACCTTCCCGGGAACGAACGTCATCAAGAGCCGCTCGGTCAATAACGTCTATGGCTTCAACAGCGGCGACTACACCACGTCGAAAACCGATTCCTTCGTGTATGCCCTGAACGGCAAGTGGAATATTGGCGACCGCCTGAAGCTGGACGGTGATCTGTCCTACCAGACGAGCGAGTTCGACACGCAATTCACCGCCACCCGGATCGATCGCGTCGCCCCGTCTATCGACGTCGACTTCAATGCCGGCGGCGATACGGCCTTCCGTTTCAACGACAATGCCGAGCTGGCCGACCCGAGCAAGTGGAATGTGGCGGAGTTCTACGATAACGCCAACCGCAACAAGGGCAGCGCCGCGACGGCCACGCTGGCGGGCGTCTTCGATGCCGGCTGGGGTCCGCTGGAAACGCTTAACTTCGGCGTGCGCCACGACATACGCAAGGCGTCGGAAGCCAACCGGACGCAATCGGCCTTCCTGGGCCGCAACCTCGCCTCGCTGGGGCCTGAGTATGCCATTACCAACTCGAACTTCGGCACGGACATCTCGGACGTTCCGCGCTCGTGGGTGGAGCCCAACGCCTACTATATCCGCGACAATATCGACGAGTGGCGCAAGCTCTATAACTCGGTCAACAGCAACTTCCTGACCACGGACAAACTGAGCCTGCAGAAGACCTTCGAGATCGAGGAAAAGACGAGCAATCTCTACCTGATGGGGAACTTCCAAAGCGAGCTGTTCGGCAATCGCCTGCGCGCCAATGCCGGCGTGCGCTACACCAAAGTCGATACCGACATGACCTTCTATAAGGTCGATGCCACCACCAAGGCGGTCACTGCGTCCGGCGCCAGCAAGTCGACCAGCAAGTTCCTGCCCAGCCTGACGCTGACCTACGACCCGGCCAAGGACGTCGTGACGCGCTTCAATTTTGGTAAAACCCTGCGCCGTCCAAACTTCGGTGACCTGAATCCTGTCCTGCAACTCGCCGACGACGTGTCGCGGGTGGGTTATGGCTCGGGCACCGGCGGCAATCCGGACCTGAAACCGACGCTCTCGACGAACTTCGATCTGACGGGTGAGTGGTATTTCCAGAAAGACAGCGCACTCTACGGCACTGTGTTCAAGCGCAAGATCGACGGCCTGGTCGTGCCCCTGCGCCGCAAGATTCACGTCGACCCGGCGGACGACCCGTTCCGCAACTCGACCTCGGGCGGCGACCATACGAACGGCTATGACTACGTCATCAACTCGCCGGTCAACGCTTCCGACGGCACGATCAAAGGCGTCGAGATTGGTTTGATCTACTTCCCGAAATGGCTGCCGGGCCCGCTGGACGGCCTGGGCTTCCAGGGCAGTTATACCCGACTCAGCTCGTCGCAGAACGTTCCCGAGGCGAATAGTGCCGGCGAGATCATCGCTCAGCTCGAGACGCCGTTCTTCGGGGTGTCCGACCGTTCCTACAACGCCACCCTGGCGTACGAGAAGGGCCCGGTCAGCGCGCGCATGTCCTATGTCTGGCGTTCCGGCTTCCTGGCCGCCAACGAAGCCGCCTTGTTCGCCAATCCGATCGGTATCTGGCGTCACCCGGAAAAGAGCGTGGACATGCAGGTTTCCTACAAAATCAACGACAGGACCTCGGTCGATATCGCTGCGATCAACTTGACGAACGAAATGCAGCGGCAGTACTACCACTTCGGCGAAGCGGGTAACCAGCAGTTGACCAATTTCGGTACGGTCCAGGTCGGACGTTCGGTCTCGGTCGCCTTGCGGTGGAAGATGTAAGCCCCGACAGGGGCGCCTAAGTGGAAGGGGGGCACTGCACGGAGGTATCCGGCAGTGCCCCCGGGTCGTTCGGAAGGGAAGGCTATATGCAAACACAAAAACTCTCCACCCTCGAAAAAGTGGGTTTCGGCGCAGGCGACATGGCGCTCAACGTGGTGATCTCGTCGATGATGCTGATCATTACCTTCTTCTACACCGACATCTACGGACTCCGGACCGCGGACCTGGCCGCCCTGTTTGTGGCGGTGAAGGTGGTGGGGGCGATCGCCGACCTGATCATGGGACAGATCACCGATGGCGTCCTGACGCGCTGGGGGCGCTACCGTCCCTGGCTGCTGCTGCTCGCCGTGCCCTATGGCTTGAGCGTGTTCCTGGTGTTCTCGACGCCGGACTGGAACTACGACGCCAAGCTGCTCTGGGCCTATTCGACCTATATCCTGATGACCCTGATGACGGCGGGCGTGGGCATTCCCTACATCTCCCTGATCAGCGGCCTGACCTCGGACCCGCAGGAGCGCCTGTCGGCCAACGGCTACCGCCTGTTCTTCGCCAAGATCGGCGCCTTCATGGTGACCATCATCGTGCCGGTGCTGGCCAGCTGGTGGGACGGCGCCAACCCGGCCGCCGGCTACCAGGCCGCGATGGCGGTGATGGCGGCGATGGGCGTGGGCCTGTTCCTGTTCTGCTTCTTCACCACCACCGAGCGCGTGGTGCACAAGGTGGAAAAGCAGCCGCTGATGGAACAGGTAAGGGTGCTGCTGCAGAACGACCAGTGGCTGATCCTGTGCGGCGTGTGCGTGACCGGCACCATCGGCTACGTGATCCGCGGCTCGGTGGCGATCTACTACGCCAAGTACTACCTGCACGGCGACACCGCCACCGTCTCGGCCTTCCTGTCGACCGGCGTGGCGGCCGCCATCCTGGCCATGGTGGTGTCCACCTGGACCACCAAGTTCTACTGCAAGGTCAAGCTGTTCCGCTACACCCAGCTGGCGGTGGCGGTGCTGAGCGTGATGATCTACTTCCTGGTGCAGCCGGGCGACATCCTGCTGGCCTTCGTCCTCTACTTCGTGCTGTCGCTGGTGGTGGACCTGCATGCGCCGGTGTTCTGGTCGGCGATCGCCGAGACCATCGACTACGGCCAGGTCAAGACCGGCAAGCGCGTCTCCGGCTTCGCCTTCGGCGGCATCTCGGTCTGCCAGAAGGCCGGCATGGCGGTCGCCGGCGGCATGGTGGGCATCCTGCTGAACTACTTCGAGTACCAGCCGAACCAGGAGCAGTCGGCCCTGGCGCTGCAGGGCATCGCCCTGATGCTGTCCGTGATCCCGGGCTTCTTCCACTTCCTGATGGGCGCCCTGATGTTCAAGTACCGCATCAGCGACTCGTACTACGACACCGTCAAGCAAGACATGCGCGCCCACGGCTACGTCGCCACCTGAAGACCGTTAGCTCAAAGACCGTCGTTACCGCCACCGGCGGTAACGACTCCCCGCGCAGGCAAGGACCCAAGTTTGCCCGCACACCGCGAAATTGAATCGAGACCGACCATGCAAGAAACCGTCCTCAAACCCCTGATCGAACAACGCGCCGACCCCTACATCTACAAGCACACCGACGGCTTCTACTACTTCACCGCCTCGGTCCCCCTGTACGACCGGATCGAACTGCGCCGCGCCCGCACCATCGCCGGCCTGGCCACCGCGGAGACGGTCACGGCCTGGACCAAGCCCGACACCGGTCCCTACTCGGAACTGATCTGGGCCCCCGAGATCCACTTCAACCAGGGCGCCTGGTACGTCTACTTCGCCGCCGCCCCGAGCCGCGAGATCAAGCACAAGCTCTTCCAGCACCGCATGTACGCGATCCGCACCACCAACGCCAACCCGCTCGAAGGCGAATGGGAATTCATGGGCCAGGTCGACACCGGCATCGACAGCTTCTGCCTGGACGCCACCACCTTCACCCACAAGGGCCAGCTCTACTACCTGTGGGCGCAGAAGGACTATGAAATCGAAGGCAACTCCAACCTCTACATCGCCCCGATGAAGACCCCGTGGCAGATCGAGGGCAAGCCGATTCTGCTGAGCAAGCCGGAATACGACTGGGAAACCATCGGCTTCTGGGTCAACGAAGGCCCATCCGTCATCCGCCGCAACGGCAAGATCTTCATCAGCTATTCGGCCAGCGCCACCGACCACAACTACGCGATGGGCCTGCTCTGGGCCGACGAGGACGCCAACCTGCTCGACCCCGCTTCCTGGACCAAATCGCGCGAGCCGGTTTTGCGAACCTGCTACGATCATGGCATCTACGGCCCGGGCCACAACAGCTTCACCTATGCCGAAGACAACGACACCGTCATGCTGGTCTACCATGCGCGCACGTACACCGAGATCGTCGGCGATCCGCTGTGGAATCCGGACCGCCACACCTTCGTGAAACCGCTGCGCTGGGATGAATCGGGCATGCCTGTCTTTGGCCGGCCATCCACTTACTGAGGACAAGAACAACGTGCAAACCGGTATTACGCAAGCGCCGTTCGGCCAGCTGCCCGACGGCACGACCATCACCCAGTTTACGCTGACCAATGCCCAGGGCATGGTGGCGAAGATCATCGACTTCGGCGGCATCATCACCGAGCTGACGGCCCCTGACCGCGACGGCAAGATGGCCGACGTGGTGCTCGGCTTCGACACGCTCGAGCCCTACCGCGGCGACAGCCCTTACTTCGGCGCGCTGGTCGGCCGCTACGGCAACCGCATCGCCAAGGGCCGCTTCATGCTCGACGGCCGCGAAGTCCAGCTGCCCACCAACAACGGCAACAACCACCTGCATGGCGGGCCCAAGGGCTTCCACGTGGTCAAGTGGAACGCCGCGGTGGAGGGCGACAGCCTGCGCCTGGCTTACCGCAGCGTGGACGGCGAGGAGGGCTATCCGGGCAACCTGGACGCCACCGTGGTCTACCAGCTCAACGACGACAACGAGCTGGTGGTGCGCTTCCACGCGGTGACGGACGCGCCGACCCCGGTCAACCTCACCCAGCACAGCTACTTCAACCTGGCGGGCGAGGGCGACATCCTGGGCCATGAACTCGTGATCGACGCCGACGCCTTCGTCGCGATCGACGCCGAATCGATCCCGACCGGCGAGCTGACCCCGGTGACCGGCACGCCTTTCGACTTCCGCATGCCGCGCCCCATCGGCGAGCGCATCGGCCAGCCGGACAAGCAGCTGCGCCACGGCCAGGGCTACGATCACAACTTCGTGCTCAACAAGCCGGACGGCAAGGCGCTGACGCGCGCCGCGCGCGTGGTAGAGCCGGTGTCGGGCCGGGTGCTGGAACTGTGGACCGAGGAACCTGGCGTGCAGTTCTACAGCGGGAACTTCCTCGACGGCTCGCTCAAGGGCAAGGGCCACAGCTACGAGCACCGCACGGGCTTCTGCCTGGAGCCCCAGCACTTCCCGGATTCGCCCAATCATCCGCACTTCCCGAACGTGATCCTGCGCCCGGGCCAGGTGTACGAGACCGAGTCGCGCTTCCGCTTCTCGGTGGACCAATGAGCGCGATGCAGGCGTTCATCGAGGCGGAACACGAGCTGGGCGAATGCGTGCTGTGGTGCGAACGCACCGGGCGGCTGCTGTGGACCGACATCCCGGCCGCCACCCTGTGGTCGCATTCGCCCTCCACCGGCCGCACCACCAGCTGGAAGATGCCGGAGCGCCTGTGCTCCTTCGCGCTCACCGGCAGCGACGACCGCCTGCTGCTGGGGCTGGCGTCGGGCCTGGCCTTCTTCACTTTCTCGACCGGGAAGGTGACGCGCATCTGCGACGTCGAGGCGGACATTCCATCCACGCGCCTGAACGACGGCCGCTGCGACCGGCAAGGCCGCTTCGTGTTCGGCATGTTCAACCAGATTGATAACCCCAAGCTGGCCCTGGGCGGCTTCTACCGTCTGAACCTCGACCTGACGCTGGAACGCCTGCCGATCGGGAACGCGGCGATCGCCAACTCGATCTGCTTCAGTCCCAATGGACGCCGCATGTATTTCGCGGATTCGGCCACGCGCGAGATCCGCTTCGCCGACTACAACCCCTGCAGCGGGGAAGTCGGGGCCACGCACAGCTTCGTGCCGGCCGACGCCGCGCCCGGGGAGCCGGACGGCTCGTGCATCGACGCCGATGGCTACCTGTGGACCACGCGCTGGGGCGCGGGGAAGGTGATGCGCTTCGCGCCGGACGGCCGCCTGGACCGGACGCTGGAACTGGCGGCGCCGCAGCCGAGCTGTCCGGCCTTTGGCGGACCGGGCCTGTCCACCTTGTATGTCACCTCGGCCCACCTGGGCATGACGGCCGGGGACCGCGCCAATGCGCCACTCTCGGGGGCGCTGTTCAGCCAGTCGCTCGACGTCCGCGGCCTGCCCGAGAACCGCTTCCTCCACCGGTAGGGCGGACGGGTCTCCCGTCCATGCGTTCAAACTCAGCCAGATCGGCTCGCTCGCCTGTTCAAGCGCTAACTATCACCGCGTGGACGGGAAACCCGTCCACCCTACTCGCATAACAGGCTGTATTGATATCAAATACGATATCGATGTTGGCTAAAAATTGATTGGAAAGTTATCTGCTCGCATTTTAGACTTCTTCATCGCTGATCGGGAGACACCAGGGTGGTGGCAAAGCCCTAGGCCGTAAAAAAACGAGGAGAAACACGAATGTCCGAGCAAAAGAAAAAGACCACACTGCGTTCCGCCGCGTGGTTCGGAACCCAGGACAAGAACGGCTTCATGTACCGGAGCTGGATGAAGAACCAGGGCATTCCCGACCACGAATTCCAGGGCAAGCCGATCATTGGCATCTGCAACACCTGGTCCGAACTCACCCCCTGCAACGCCCACTTCCGCAAGCTCGCCGAGCACGTCAAGCGCGGCATCCTGGAAGCCGGCGGTTTCCCGGTCGAATTCCCGGTCTTCTCGAACGGCGAATCAAACCTGCGCCCGACCGCCATGCTGACCCGTAATCTGGCCGCCATGGACGTCGAAGAATCCATCCGCGGCAATCCGATGGACGCCGTGGTCCTGCTGGTGGGCTGCGACAAGACCACGCCGGCCCTGCTGATGGGCGCGGCCAGCGTCGACCTGCCGACCATCGTCGTCACCGGCGGCCCCATGCTCAACGGTAAGCTGAACGGCAAAGACATCGGTTCCGGCACCGCCGTCTGGCAGCTGCACGAGCAGGCCAAGGCTGGCCAGATCACGATGCACGAATTCCTGTCCGCCGAAGCCGGCCACTCGCGCTCGGCCGGCACCTGCAACACCATGGGCACCGCATCGACCATGGCCTGCATGGCCGAGTCGCTGGGCACCTCGCTGCCGCACAACGCCGCGATTCCGGCGGTGGACGCGCGCCGCTACGTGCTGGCCCACATGTCCGGCATCCGCATCGTCGAGATGGTGCACGAAGACCTGCGCCTCTCCAAAATCCTCAAGCGCGAGAACTTCGAGAACGCGATCCGCATGAACGCGGCGATTGGCGGTTCGACCAACGCCGTGATCCACCTGAAGGCCATCGCCGGACGCGTTGGCGTGCCGCTCGAGCTGGAAGACTGGACCAGGATCGGCAAGGGCACCCCGACCGTGGTCGACCTGCTGCCTTCCGGGCGCTTCCTGATGGAAGAGTTCTACTACGCGGGCGGCCTGCCGGCCGTGATCCGCCGCCTGGGCGAGGGCGACCTGATTCCGCACAAGGACGCGTTGACCGTCAACGGCAAGACCCTGTGGGAGAACTGCCAGGACGCGCCTATCTACAACGACGAAGTGATCCGCAAGCTGGACAACCCCTTGATCGCCGACGGCGGCATCTGCATCCTGCGCGGCAACCTGGCGCCGCGCGGCGCGGTACTGAAGCCGTCGGCCGCGTCGCCGCACCTGATGAAGCACCGCGGCAAGGCCGTCGTATTCGAGGACTTCGATCACTACAAGCAGCGCATCAATGACCCGGACCTGGACGTTGACGAGAACTCGGTCCTGCTCATGAAGAACTGCGGCCCGAAGGGCTACCCGGGCATGGCCGAAGTGGGCAACATGGGCCTGCCGCCCAAGCTGCTGGCCAAGGGCATCACCGACATGGTGCGCATCTCCGACGCCCGCATGAGCGGCACCGCCTACGGCACCGTGGTGCTGCACGTGGCGCCGGAAGCCATGGCCGGCGGCCCGCTGGGCATCGTGCAGGACGGCGACATGATCCAGCTGGACTGCTACAGCGGCTCGCTGAACGTCGAACTCTCCGACGAAGAGATCAAGGCCCGCCTGGCCGACCGCGCCGAGAAGAACAAGCCGGTCCAGCACAGCGGCTACCAGCGCCTCTACCTCGACCACGTGCTGCAGGCGGACGAAGGCTGCGACTTCGACTTCCTCGTGGGCAGCCGCGGTTCGGCCGTACCCAAGCATTCTCACTGATCCAGCGGGAGCCGAACGCGTCGCCGGGCTGCCCGGCCGCGCGTTCGATGCATATCCCGACCTCACACACCGATAGGAGACCGGGCCATGCTGCTCGTACAATTTCTGACCGAATCGCAGGAACGCCGCGTCGGCATCCTGCACGACAACATCATCCGCGTCGTCAACGGCTACGCCACCACCCTGGACCTGGCGCGCGCCGCGATCGCTACCCAAGCAGGGCTGGCGCAACTGGCCGACACTTCGGCCGGTCTCGAGACCTTCAACTACGAGGACGTGGCCAGGGCCGGCCGCATCCTGCCGCCGCTCGACCATCCGGACGCGGCCCACTGCTATGTCACCGGCACCGGCCTGACCCACCTGGGCAGCGCCGACACCCGCGACGCCATGCACAAGAAGATCGGCGGCGATGTCGAGACCCTGAGCGACTCGATGAAGATGTTCCGCATGGGCGTCGAAGGCGGCAAGCCGGCGCCGGGCACCGCCGGCGTGCAGCCGGAATGGTTCTACAAGGGCGACGGCTCGATCGTGCGCGCCACCGGCCAGGACCTCGAGATGCCGGACTTCTCGCTCGACGGCGGCGAAGAGCCGGAGATCGCCGGCCTGTACGTGATCGGCGACGACGGCCAGCCTTACCGCCTCGGTTTCGCGATCGGCAACGAGTTCTCCGACCACGTCACCGAGCGCCAGAACTACCTGTACCTGGCCCACTCGAAGCTGCGCAACTGCGGCCTTGGCCCGGCGCTGCTGGTCGGCGAGCTGCCGGCCCACGTGGAGGGCGTGTCGCGCATCCTGGACAAGGAGGGCAAGGTGCGCTGGCAGAAGGCCTTCGTGAGCGGCGAGCAGAACATGTCGCACACCATCGGCAACCTCGAATACCACCACTTCAAGTACGGCCTGTTCAACCGTCCCGGCGACGTGCACATCCACTTCTTCGGCACCGCCACCCTGAGCGTGGCCGACAACATCGTCGTCGAAGCCGGCGAGACCTTCGAAGTCGCGTCCCCGGCCTTCGGCCCGGCCCTGCGCAACAAGCTGGCCGTCCATGCCACCCCATTTGCGAAAGTGAAGACCTTATGAGCATCACCGGAGAAGCCATTATCGGCGGCGTGCAGGAGCGCGGCGCCGCGGGTTCGTTCAAGGCCTGGGACCCGACCCGCCGCGAGTACCTGGAGCCCAGCTTCCACATGGTCTCGCCAGACCAGATCGACCGCGCCTGCCGCCTGGCGGGCGGAGCTTTCGACACCTTCCGCGCCACCTCGGACCAGGAACGCGCGACCTTCCTCGACACCGTGGCCGAGCAGATCCTGGCCGTCGGCGACGAGCTGATCGAACGCGGCATTGCGGAATCCGGCCTGCCGCGCGTGCGCCTGGAAGGGGAGCGCATGCGCACCGTGAACCAGCTGCGCATGTTCGCCACCCTGCTGCGCGAAGGCTCCTGGGCCGACGCCCGCCTGGACACGCCGCTGCCGGAACGCACCCCGCCGCGCCCCGACCTGCGCATGCGCATGATCGGCCTGGGCCCGGTCGCCGTGTTCGCGGCCAGTAACTTCCCGCTCGCGTTCTCGGTCGCCGGCGGCGATACCGCGTCGGCTTTCGCCGCGGGCTGCCCGGTGGTCCTCAAAGCCCACTCGGCCCACCCGGGCACCTCGGAACTGGTGGCGCGCGCCGTCGCCAAGGCGGTCGCGCTGTGCGGACTGCCGGCGGGCGTGTTCGCGCTGCTGACCGGCACCGGCAACGGCATCGGCCAGGCGCTGGTCGGCCACCCGGCCATCCAGGCGGTCGGCTTCACCGGCTCGCGTTCGGGCGGCACCGCGCTGATGGCCGTCGCCGCGGCGCGCAAGCAGCCGATTCCGGTGTATGCCGAGATGAGCAGCATTAACCCGGTGTTCCTGATGCCGCACGCGCTGGAGCACCGCGCCGAGGAAATCGGCAAGGGCTTCGCCGCCTCGCTCACCCTGGGCGTCGGCCAGTTCTGCACCAACCCCGGCCTGGTGCTGGCGGTCGACGGTCCGGGATTGTCGACCTTCTGCAAGGCCGCGACCGAGGCCCTGCACGCCACGCAAGCCGCGGTCATGCTGAACCAGAACATCGCCGACAGCTACCGCAAGGGCGTCGATGCGCTGGCGAAGAACGAGGCCGTGTCCACCCTGGCGCGCCTGGAACACGAAGAGGGCAAGGGCGGCGCCGCGCTGTTCCGCGTGAGTGCGGAAGAGTTCCTGAAGCGCCAGGAATTGCACGAGGAAGTCTTCGGCCCGGCCTCGGTGCTGGTGGTCTGCCAGGACGCGGCCCAGCTGCGCGAGGTGGCGGAAGTGCTGGAAGGCCAGCTGACCGCGACCCTGCAGATCGATGCGGAAGACTACGCCGCCGCGAAGGCGCTGCTGCCGGTCCTCGAGCGCAAGGTCGGCCGTATCCTGGCCAACGGCTACCCGACCGGCGTCGAAGTCTCGACCGCGATGGTGCACGGCGGGCCGTTCCCGTCGACGGCCGACGGCCGCAGCACCTCGGTGGGCACCGGCGCGATCAGCCGCTTCCTGCGCCCGGTCTGCTACCAGAACATGCCGGCCGAGCTGCTGCCGGAAGTCCTGCGCGACGGTAACCCGCTGGGCACCTGGCGCCGCCGCGACGGCGCGTTGACCAAAGAGTAAAAACGGCCGCACAATAAGAACAGATGGAGACAGTTATGGATCAAATGGCGAAGTATCCCAGTTTGCAGGGCAAGCGCGTGTTCGTCACGGGCGGCGGCACCGGTATCGGTGAAGCGATCGTGACGGCGTTCGTGGAGCAGGGCGCGGTGGTCGCGTTCGTGGACATCGCGAAGCAGGCCAGCGAGGCGCTGTGCGCGAAGCTGGCCCAGGCAGGCCACAGCGCACCGGTGTTCCGCTATTGCGACATCACCGACATCCCGTCGCTGCAGCGCACGATTGCCGAGCTGGCGCAACAGCTGGGCGACTTCGACATCCTGGTCAACAATGCCGCCAACGACCAGCGCCACGATATCCAGGAGGTCTCGCTCGACTACTGGAACGAGCGCATCGCCATCAACCAGCGTCCGATGTTCTTCACCATCCAGGCGGTCCTGGAAGGCATGAAGAAAAAGGGCGGCGGCTCGATCATCAACTTCAGCTCCATGTCCTGGCATGCCAAGGGGGCGGGTTATCCGGTCTACGCCACCACCAAGGCGGCCGTGATCGGCCTGACCCGCAGCCTGGCGCGCGACCTCGGCCCGTTCGGCGTGCGCGTGAATACCGTCACGCCGGGCTGGGTGATGACCCAGCGCCAGATCGAACTGTGGGTCGATGCGGCGGCGGAAGAAGAGATCAAGAAGGCGCAGTGCCTGCCGGGCAAGCTGATGCCCGAGGATGTCGCCAACATGGTGCTCTTCCTGGGCGCGGACGATAGCAAGATGTGCACGGCGCAGGATTTCGTGGTGGATGCGGGCTGGACCTGATCTGACAGGTTCCCTTCGCCCGGCAGTGACCTTGTCGTAGTCGCTGCCGCCCACCTACCTCCGTCGTCCCCGTGCAGGCGGGGACCCAAGTGTCCCAGCAGCTCACGGAAACTTGGGTTCCCGCCTGCGCGGGAACGACGGGGTCTTCGGAGTCCGCCATGAATGCACGCAGCCGCATCCTGCTGGCAGTCCTGTCCCTGTGCGCCGCACAGGCACACGCCGCACCCCTGACCAGCCCCGACCGCCATATCAGCGTCGATGTATCCGTATCGAACAACGGCAACCTGACCTACACCGTCTCCCGCGACGGCAAACCCGTCATCCTGCCGTCTGCGCTGGGCCTCCAGCTGCAGGGCGCCGACCTGTCCAGCAAGCTGCGGCTTTCCGCCAGCTCGCCGGTCAAGCTCGTGCGCGACAGCTACGAACTTGCCACCGCCAAGAAGGGCCGCATCACCTACAGCGCCAACGAGCAGACCCACACCGTGCGCAACGCGGCCGGGCAGGCCATGGACCTGAGCTTCCGCGTCTCCAACGACGGCGTCGCCTTCCGCTACGTCGTCCGCGCGCCGAAGCTGCAGTTCATCTCCGAATCCACCAGTTTCGCCTTCGATCCTGCCACCCGCGCCTGGCTGCAGCCGATGTCGGTCGCCCAGACCGGCTGGATGAACACCAACCCGTCCTACGAAGAGCACTACCAGCGCGAGATCCCGGTCGGTACTCCCTCCAAGCTGGGCGCCGGCTGGGCCTTCCCGGCCCTGTTCCGCACTGGCGACACCTGGGTCGCGCTGACCGAAGCGAACATGGACGGCAGCTTCCACGCCTCGCGCCTCGCCTCGGATTCGCCAGGCGGCGTCTACCGCCTTGCGCCTCCCGCCGCCCCGGAGGTGTTTACCAAGGGCGCGCTGCTGGCTGAAGGGAAGGGCGAGCTGGCCACCCCATGGCGCATCATCACCCTGGGTTCGCTCAAGACCCTGGTCGAGTCCACCCTCGGCACCGATCTCGCGGCGCCGGCCGTCGCCTTCGACAAGGCCCGTATCCAGCCCGGCCACGCCTCGTGGAGCTGGGCGCTGCTGAAGGACGACGCCACGGTGTTCGACGTGCAGAAGCGCTTCGTCGACTACGCCGCCGACATGAAATGGGACTACACCCTGGTCGACGCCGATTGGGACCGCAAGATCGGGTTTGAGAAGCTGCGCGAGCTGGTGCAGTACGCGGAAGGGAAGGGCGTCGGCATCCTGGTTTGGTACAACTCCTCCGGCGCCTGGAACAAGACCGAATACAGCCCCAAGGGCGCGCTCCTGGCGCCCGCCCAGCGCCGGAAGGAATTCGCACGCCTGCGCGAGATCGGCGTGAAAGGCGTCAAGATCGACTTCTTCGCCGGCGACGGCAAGTCGATGATCGCCTACTACGTCGATATCCTGAATGACGCCGCCAAGGCGGGCCTGCTGGTGAACTTCCACGGCGCCACCTTGCCGCGCGGCTGGTCGCGCACCTACCCGAACCTGATGACGGTGGAGGCGATTCGCGGCCTGGAGTTCACGACCTTCGAGCAGGTCGACCAGGACGCGGTGCCGGCCCATGCGGCCATGCTGCCCTTCGCCCGCAACCTGTTCGACCCGATGGATTTCACGCCGATGGTATTCGGCGACATCCCCAACATCAAGCGCGCCACCCGCAACGGCTTCGAGCTGGCGGAATCGGTGCTGTTCCTGTCCGGGATCCAGCACTTCGCCGAACGCCCGGAAGGCATGGCCACCGTGCCGCCCTACGTGAAAACGCTGCTGCAGGACTTGCCGCGCAGCTGGGATGACGTGCGCTTCATCGACGGCTACCCGGGCCGCTACGCCATCATCGCCCGCAGGAGCGGCGACAGCTGGTATGTGGCGGGCATCAACGCCGATGGCGTCGAGCGCAGCGTGGACCTCGACCTGTCCTTCCTGGACGGACGCAGCGGCACGATCGTCACCGACGGCGACACCGAGCGCAGTTTCACGCAGGCCCCGATCGGGGGCGGCAAAGCAAGCATCAGCATCAAACCGCACGGCGGCTTCGTAGCCGTATTCAAGTAAAAATCAGGAGACACACGCATGAATCTTCTCAAGCCCACCATCCTCGCATTCGCCATGGCCGCCTTGCCGGTTTTCGCCCAGGTGAGCGTCACGGTCGACACCACGAAGCCCGGCCCGGTCATCAACAAGAACGTGTACGGCCAGTTCGCCGAGCACCTCGGCACCGGCATCTACGAGGGCCTGTGGGTCGGTCCTCAATCGAAGATCCCGAACACCCGCGGCTGGCGCAACGACGTGGTCGGCGCGCTGAAGGAACTGAAGGTGCCGCTGGTGCGCTGGCCGGGCGGCTGCTTCGCCGACGAGTACCACTGGCGCGACGGCATCGGCCCGCGCAACAAGCGTCCGGTGAAGGTCAACACCCACTGGGGCGGCGTGGCGGAAGACAATGCCGTCGGTACCCACGAGTTCTTCGACCTGGTCGAGATCCTGGGCACCGAAGCCTACGTCAACGGCAACCTCGGCTCCGGCACCCCGCAGGAGATGGCCGAGTGGCTCGAATACATGACCTCCGACACCAAGTCGACCCTGGCCGAGCAGCGCCGCAAGAACGGCCGCAAGGAGCCGTACAAGGTCGCCTTCTTCGGCATCGGCAACGAAGCCTGGGGCTGCGGCGGCAACATGAAGCCGGAGTATTACGCCAACCTGTACAACCACTACGCGACCTTCCTGAAGACGCCGCCGAACGCACGTCCGAAGATGATCGCCAGCGGCGGCAATGATGACGACACCAGGTGGACCGAAGTGCTGAGCAAGGAAGCCGCACGCGGCACCGACGGCATCAGTTTCCACTTCTACACCCTGCCGACTGGCGTGTGGGAGAAGAAGGGCGCCGCCACCGGCTTCCCGGAAAACGAATGGTTCTCCACCATGCAGCAGACCATGCGCATGGACGGCCATATCCGCCGCAACGTCGCCATCCTGGACAAGAACGATCCTTCGAGGCAGATCGGCTTCTACGTCGACGAATGGGGCACCTGGTACGACGTGGAACCGGGCACCAATCCTGGCTTCCTGTTCCAGCGTAACACCATGCGCGACGCGGTCGTGGCGGCGCTGAACTTCAACATCTTCCATGCGCATGCAGAGCGCGTGCGCATGACGATGATCGCCCAGATGGTCAACGTGCTGCAGGCGATGATCATTACCGACAAGGAAAAGATGCTGCTGACGCCGACCTACCACACCTACAAGATGTACATCCCGTTCCAGGATGCGACTTCGCTGCCGGTGGCGGTGGACAACGACGTGGCCTATTCAAGCAACGGCAAGTCCGTGCCAGGCATCAGCGCATCGGCAGCGCGTGGCAAGGATGGCAAGACCTACATCGCCCTGGTGAATACGCATCCGACCCGCGCCAGCGAGATCACCCTGAACGTGGCGGGGCAGAACGTCTCGGGCGTGTCGGGCCAGATCCTGACTTCCGATGCCATGGACGCGCACAACACCTTCGAGAAGCCGCAGGCGGTCAAGCCGGCGCCGTATAGCGCCAAGGCTGCCAATGGCAAGCTGACGCTGAAGGTGCCTGCGAAAGCGGTGATTGTTGTCGCCGCTGAGGCATGATAGAAGAACGTTAGCCTAAAAATCGCCGTCCCCGCGCAGGCGGGGACCCAAGTTCGTAGCGTTTCGACAGCTGCGGCAACTTGGGTTCCCGCCTTCGCGGGAACGACGTGCACCTACTCAGGATTACGCGATGTCACTCATTCCTCGCATCAGCGCCGCTCTGCTGTCACTCGCCGCCGTGCTCCCCGCCTTCGCCGCCCAAGTCGGCGTCCACGACCCCGTCATGGCAAAAGAGGGCAACAAGTACTACCTCTTCAGCACCGGCCCCGGCATCACCTTCTACAGCTCCACCGACATGAAGACCTGGAAGCCCGAAGGCCGCGTCTTCCCGGGCGAACCGGCCTGGGCCAAGAAAGCCGCCCCGACCTTCAACGACCACATCTGGGCCCCGGACATCTACCACCACGACGGCAAGTACTACCTGTACTACTCGGTCTCCGGCTTCGGCAAGAACACCTCCGGCATAGGCGTGACCACCAACGCCACGCTCGACCCGCGCGCACCGAACTACAAGTGGGAAGACCAGGGCATGGTCCTGCAATCGATCCCGGGCCGCGACCTGTGGAATGCCATCGACTCGCACGTCATCGACGACGAGAACGGCACGCCATGGATGTCCTTCGGTTCCTTCTGGTCGGGCCTCAAGCTGGTCAAGCTCGACGCCAGCCGCACCAGGCTGGCCGAACCCCAGGAATGGCACACCGTCGCGCGCCGCGACCGTCCGGCATTTACCCCTGACGAAGAACCCGGTGCGGGCCATATCGAAGCCCCGTTTATCTTCCGCAAGAACGACTGGTACTACCTGTTCGCCTCCTGGGACCTGTGCTGCCAGGGCAAGAACAGCACCTACAAGGTGGTCGTCGGCCGCTCGAAGAAAGTCACCGGCCCTTACCTCGACCGCAATGGCGTGGACATGGCCAAGGGCGGCGGCTCGCTCGTGATCCAGGGCGACAACGACTGGAAGGCGCTTGGCCACAACAGCGCCTACACCTTCGACGGCAAGGACTACATGGTGCTGCACGCCTACGAGACCGCGGACAAGTACAAGCAGAAGCTGAAAGTCCTGGAAATGAAGTGGGACCAGGGCGGCTGGCCGACGGTCGACCAGAAGGACCTGAATCGCTACATGAGCGTAGAGAAGAAATGAAGACACGGATCGCGGCCCTGAGCCTTCTGGTCGCCGGCGCATGGGCGCAGGCGGCGGACCTGTTCCCGCTGGCGGACGTCAGGCTCAAGCCCGGTCCCTTTCTCGACGCCCAGACCACCGACCTGAATTACCTGATGGCGATGGAGCCGGACCGGCTGCTCGCTCCCTTCCTGCGCGAAGCCGGCCTGGAGCCGCGCAAGCCCAGCTACGGCAACTGGGAGTCGACCGGCCTGGATGGCCACATGGGCGGCCACTATCTGTCTGCGCTGGCCCTGATGCATGCCTCGACCGGCGACGGCGAGGTGCTGCGCCGCCTGAACTACTTCGTGGCGGAGCTCAAGCGCGCGCAGCAGGCCAACGGCGACGGCTATGTCGGCGGCATCCCCGGCGGCCGCCAGGCCTGGCGCGATATCGCGGCGGGCAAGCTGGAGGCGGACAACTTCTCCGTCAACGGCAAGTGGGTGCCCTGGTATAACCTGCACAAGGTCTATGCCGGACTGCGCGACGCTTACCGCTACGCCGGCAACGAGGAAGCGCGCGCCATGCTGATCCAGCTATCCGACTGGGCGCTGGGCTTGACCTCGCGCCTGTCCGAGCAGCAGATGCAGCAGATGCTGCGCAGTGAACACGGCGGCATGAACGAGATCTTCGCCGACGTGGCGGAGATGACGGGCGAGCGCAAATACATGGACCTGGCGCTGCGCTTCTCGCACCAGGCCATTCTCGACCCGCTGGAGAAGGGCGAGGACAAGCTGACCGGCCTGCACGCCAACACGCAAATCCCCAAAGTCATCGGTTTCAAGCGCATCGCCGACCTGGCCAGGCGCGAGGACCTGGACAAGGCGTCGAAATTCTTCTGGCAGACGGTGGTGGAACATCGCACGGTGGCCATCGGCGGCAACAGCGTCAAGGAGCATTTCCACGACCAGAAGGACTTCGGCCCGGTGATCAGCGAGGTCGAGGGGCCGGAGACCTGCAACACCTATAACATGCTGAAGCTCACGGGGATGCTGTTCCAGTCGGAGCAGAAGGGCAGCTACGGCGACTACTACGAACGTGCGCTGTACAACCACATCCTGTCGTCCCAGCGGCCAGGCGGCGGTTTCGTCTACTTCACGCCGATGCGCCCAAACCACTATCGGGTCTATTCGCAGGTGGACCAGGGCATGTGGTGCTGCGTGGGCTCGGGCATCGAGAGCCACGCCAAATACGGTGAATTCATCTACGCCCACGAAGGGGATGCGCTCTTCGTCAACCTCTTCATCCCGTCCACGCTCAACTGGCGCGAACGCGGGATCAAGCTCACCCAGAGCACGCGCTTCCCCGATGCCGACACGACGCGCCTGACGGTGGACGAGGGCGGCAAGTTCACGATGAAGATCCGCTACCCGGCCTGGGTAGCTGCCGGCCGCATGCAGGTCAAGGTCAACGGCAAGACGGTGAAAGTCGACGGCCAGCCTGGCGGCTACGTGAGCGTGGCGCGCGAATGGAAGAAGGGCGACCGCGTCGACGTGCAGCTGCCGATGACGACCCGCCTGGAGCAGATGCCGGACAAATCGAACTACTACGCCGTCCTGCACGGTCCGGTCGTGCTGGCGGCGAAGACCCGCCTGTTCGCCGACGAAAAACTCAACTTCCTGGCCGACGACTCGCGCATGGGACACATCGCCAACGGCCAGGTTTGCCCGCTCGAGGCGGCGCCGATGTTCGTCAGCGATTCGAAGGATTTCATCCGGAGGTTCAAGCCGGTCAAGGGCAAGCCGCTGACCTTCACGGCGCCGGGCGTGGTGCACGGCGCGGATGGGGCGAAGACCGAGTTCGTGCCTTTCTTCCGCCTGCACGAATCGCGCTACACCATGTACTGGCAGCACTCGACCCCGGCCGGCTTGCAGCAGCTCCAGGCTGCGAACGCCGCCCGCGAAGCGGAGCGGCTGGCGCTGGACGCCCGCACCATCGACCAGGTGGCGCCGGGCGAGCAGCAGCCGGAGTCGGACCACTTCTTCAAGGGCGAAGGAAGCGAAGCCGGCATCAATAACGGCCGCCACTGGCGTCACGCGACAAAATGGTTCAGCTACGAGTTGAATGACCCCAAGCAGGAAGCCAAGGTACTGCGCCTCGTATTTGCCAAAGCGGATGCAGGACGTCGGTTCGACATTCTCGTGAATGGCCAGCTCCTGTCCAGCGTCACCCTTACCAGGGTTGCCCAGGAAGAGATTTACACCGTCGACTTTCCGATTCCCGACGCCATGCGACAAGCGGCGAATGGGAAGCTGAGCGTTCGCTTTGTCGCTCGCCCAGGATCCGTCGCCGGAGGACTCTATGGGCTGCGCCTGATGCGATAAGGCTTAATCGATACCGAAAACAGTATCTACTCCCTCAAAAAAGTGATTGGAAGTGTATCTCTCTTTGCCCTAGTATTGAGAGACAACAATACCGGAGACAAGTGATGAGACTCACCCGCAGGAACCTCCTGGGCGCAGCCATGGCTGCATCGTTGGCAGTTGCCGCACCGGCCTTCGCCGCCAAGCCCCTCACCATCGGCTTCTCCCAAGTCGGCGCCGAAAGCGAATGGCGCACCGCGAACACCGCTTCCATCAAGGACGCCGCCCGCAAGGCCGGCGTCAACCTCAAGTTCGCCGACGCCCAGCAGCGCCAGGAAAACCAGGTCAAGGCGATCCGCTCCTTCATCGCCCAGCGCGTGGACGTGATCGCCTTCTCGCCGGTCGTGGAAAGCGGCTGGGACACCGTCCTGCGCGAAGCGAAAGCCGCCAAGATCCCCGTCATCCTGACCGACCGCGCCGTCAAGGTCAGCGACCCGTCGCTCTACGTCAGCTTCATCGGCTCGGACTTCGTGGAAGAGGGCCGCCGCGCCGCGCGCTGGCTGGTGGAACACGCAAAGAAGAACCCGGCCCGCAGCTACAACATCGTCGAGCTGCAGGGCACCGTCGGCTCGGCTCCGGCCCTGGACCGCAAGGCCGGCTTCGCCGAGGTCATCGCCGGCAACCCGAAGCTGAAGATCATCCGCTCCCAGACCGGCGACTTCACCCGCGCCAAGGGCAAGGAAGTCATGGAAGCCTTCCTCAAGTCCGAAGGCAAGAACATCAACGTGCTGTACGCCCACAACGATGACATGGCAATCGGCGCGATCCAGGCGATCGAGGAAGCCGGCCTGAAACCGGGCAAGGACATCCTGGTCGTGTCGATCGACGGCGTGCGCGGCGCGTTCGAGGCCATGTTGCAGGGTAAGCTGAACGTCACCGTGGAGTGCAATCCGCTGCTCGGCCCTCAGCTGATCCAGACGGCGCAGGCGGTGAAGGCCGGCAAGCCGGTCCCGAAGCGCATTACCGTGAACGAAGGTGTGTTCCCAGCTGAAGTCGCGGCCAAGGAATTCCCGAACCGTAAGTACTGAGGCGTTTCGATGAGCGCCTCCACCAAACCGGTACTGGAAGTCACCGGCATCCACAAGCAGTTCCCCGGCGTGAAGGCGCTCTCGGATGCGGGCCTGCGCCTGTACCCGGGCGAAGTCCACACGCTGATGGGCCAGAACGGCGCCGGCAAGTCCACCCTGATCAAGGTGCTGACGGGCGTCTACCAGCCGGAACGCGGCAGCATTGTCCTCGACGGAGCGAAGATCGAACCGCGCTCCACGCAGCACGCGCAGGAACTGGGCATCAGCACGGTGTACCAGGAAGTGAACCTGTGCCCGAACCTGTCCGTGGCCGAGAACATCTTCATCGGCCGCTATCCGCGCCGCTTCCGGATGATCGACTGGCGTACCATGCGCGCCCAGGCGACCGAGTTGCTGGCCAAGCTGGAGATCCATATCGACGTCAGCAAGCCGCTGTCGAGCTATCCGCTGGCGATCCAGCAGATGGTCGCCATCGCCCGCGCCACCAGCGTGTCGGCCAAGGTGCTGATCCTGGACGAGCCGACCTCCAGCCTGGACGAAAACGAAGTGCAGCTGCTGTTCTCGGTGCTGCGCGGCCTGCGCGAGCAGGGGATGGCGATCCTGTTCGTCACCCACTTCCTCGACCAGACCTATGCGATCTCGGACCGCATCACGGTGATGCGCAATGGCGAGCGCGAAGGCGAGTACGCCTGCAGCGAGCTGTCGCGCCTGGCCCTGGTCAACAAGATGATCGGTGCGCCCAACGAAGCGCCGGAACAGATTCCGGTTGGCGCCGGCGCCGACACCAGCGCCAACGAGGTCTTCCTGCGCACGCAGCAGCTGGCGCGCCGCGGCGTGCTTGCCCCGGTGGACCTGGAAGTGCGCAAGGGCGAGCTGCTCGGCCTGGCCGGCCTGCTGGGCTCCGGCCGTACCGAAACCGCGCGCCTGCTGTTCGGCGCCGACAAGGCCGATAGCGGCGCCATCGAGATCAAGGGCAGGTCGCGCAGCTTCGCCACGCCGCGCGACGCCATCGCCGAGGGCATCGGCTTCTGCTCGGAAGACCGCAAGCACGAGGGCGCGATTTTGTCGCTGTCCGTGCGCGAGAACCTGATCCTGGCCTTGCAAGCCAAGCAGGGATTGAAGCGCGCCATTCCGCTGCGCCGCCAGCAGGAGCTGGCCGCCTATTACGTCAAACAGCTGGGGATCAAGACGGCGAGCATCGAAACGCCGATCGGCTCGCTCTCGGGCGGCAACCAGCAGAAGGTGCTGCTGGCGCGCTGGCTGGTGACCGAGCCGAACCTGATGATCCTCGACGAACCCACGCGCGGCATCGATGTGCGCGCCAAGCAGGAAATCATGGATTACGTCACGACCCTGTGCCGCAAGGGCATGTCGATTCTGTTCATCTCGTCCGAGCTGCCCGAAGTGCTGCGCGTGAGCGACCGCATCGTGGTCATGCGCGACCGCAAGGCCTGCGGCGAATACCGCCGCGGTGATCTGGACGACAGCTCGGTCCTGCACGTGATCGCCGGGGAGGGCGGAGCATGATGGTTCAAGAAAAAGCGCCGGTGTCGGCGCCGAGCGCTCCGGCGCCGGCTCCCGCGCCATCGTCGTTCGCCAATGCGGTCGCGCACCCGCTGTTCCGGCCCCTGGCGGCGCTGGCGGTGCTGCTGCTGATCGACTTCCTGCTGATTCCCGGCTTCTTCCGCCTCGAGATCAAGGATGGCCACTTGTACGGCAGCCTGGTCGACATCGTCAACCGCGCGGCGCCCCTGATGCTGGCCGCCATCGGCATGACCCTGGTCATCGCCACGCGCGGCATCGACATCTCGGTCGGCGCGGTGGTGGCGCTGTCCGGCACCGTCGCCTCCATGCTAATTGGCGGCACCATGGTCATCAATAACGGCGTGCCCGAATACGTGGCGCAGACGCCGATGGCGCTGGCCCTTGGCGCGGCGCTCGGCGCGGCGCTGCTGTGCGGCCTGTGGAACGGCGCCCTGGTGGCAGGCCTGGGCCTGCAGCCCATCGTCGCGACCCTGATCCTGATGGTGGCGGGGCGCGGCCTGGCCCAGCTGCTGACGGACGGGCAGATCGTCACGGTCTACTACCAGCCCTTCTTCTTCCTCGGCAGCGGCTACCTGCTTGGCTTGCCGTTCGCGCTGTTCGTGGTGGCGGCCGTGTTCGCGGTGACCGCCTTCCTGCTGCGCCACACGGCGCTCGGCCTGTTCATCCAGTCGGTCGGCATCAATCCGGTGGCGGCGCGCCTGGCGGGCATCCGCACGGCGGCGCTGATCGTCTTCGTCTACGTGTTCTCGGCGGCTTGCGCCGGCATGGCGGGGCTGATGATCAGCTCCAACGTGAAGAGTGCGGACGCCAACAATGCGGGCCTGCTGCTGGAGCTCGACGCGATCCTGGCCGTCACGCTGGGCGGCACCTCGCTAGCGGGCGGCAAGTTCAGCCTGGTCGGCAGCATCATCGGAGCGCTGATCATCCAGACGCTCACGTACACCATCTATTCGCTGGGCGTCCCGCCCGAGGTCAACATGGTCGTCAAGTCGGTTGTGGTCTTCCTGGTCTGCATTTCGCAGTCGGACCAGTTCAAGCAGTTGTGGAAGCGGAGGGCGGCATGAGCGCGCTGGTCCAGGGCGTGCGGGCGCTGCCCGGCATGCCGTCCTTTACCTCGCTGGTCACGGTGGTGCTCCTGGTGGCCATGCTGCTGATCGGCGGGTCCGCCTACGAGGGCTTCCTGTCGCTGCAGGTAATGCTCAATCTCTTGATCGACAATGCTTTCCTGCTGGTGATCGCCATCGGCATGAGTTTCGTGATCCTGTCCGGCGGGATCGATTTGTCGGTGGGCGCGGTACTGGCGCTGGCGACCATGGTTGCGGCCTGGCTGCTGCAGGTGGCGCATTGGCCGCCGGTAGCGGTGATCGGCGCCGTGCTGCTGGGAGGCGCCCTGTTTGGCGGCGCAATGGGGGCGATCATTCACGTGTTCCGGCTGCAGCCCTTCATCGTTACCCTGGCCGGTATGTTCTTGGCGCGCGGGCTGTGCTACCTGATCAGCATCGAATCGATCACCATCGAGGATCCGCTGTTCGTGGCGATGTCGCAGACGCAGATTCCTTTCCTGGGCGGCTTCCTGTCTCCTGGCGCGATCATCGCGCTGGTGATGCTGGCGCTGGCGGTGTGGCTGGGACACTTCAGCGGTTTTGGACGCGCGGTGTATGCGGTTGGCGGGAATGAACAATCGGCGGCCATGATGGGCTTGAGCGTTGGCCGCACCAAGATTCTCGTGTACGCGTTCAGCGGGTTCTGCGCGGCGCTGGCCGGTGTGCTGTTTTCGTTCTATATGCTGTCGGGGTACGGGCTGCATGCGCAGGGGACCGAGCTGGATGCGATTGCTGCCGTTGTCATCGGCGGGACGCTGCTCACTGGCGGCTACGGTTATGTGGCCGGGGCGCTGTCGGGCGTGCTGGTGCTCGGCACCATTCAGACCCTGATCGCGTTCGATGGGACGCTCAGCTCGTGGTGGACCAAGATCGTCATTGGCGCGCTGTTGTTTGTGTTTTGCGTGGTGCAGCGGGTGATGGCGTTCAAGTCCAAGAGCTAGCGTAGCCACCAACATAAGAATTAACCAAAGGAGATCCCTGTGTTCAAACACTGCGTCCTCGCCGCCGCCCTCAGCGCCGCGTCGCTCGCCCACGCCGGCAACCCCATCGTCAAGAACATCTTCACCGCCGACCCCGCGGCCCTGGTCGACAACGGCCGCGTCTACCTCTACGTCGGCAAGGACGAAGCCCCCGTCGGCGGCAAGGACTACGTCATGAACGAATGGCGCGTCTACTCCACCTGCGACATGAAGAACTGGACCGACCACGGTTCCCCGCTGAAGTACAGCACCTTCAAGTGGGCCGGCCGCGATGCCTGGGCCTCGGACATCACCAAGCGCAACGGCAAGTACTACTTCTACTCGACCGTCGACCATGCCACCATTCCCGGCAAGGCCATCGGCGTCGCCGTGTCGGATAGTCCCACCGGTCCCTTCGTCGACGCCATCGGCAAGGCCCTGGTCTCGAACGACATGACCAGGCAGTCCGCCATCCTGTGGGACGACATCGACCCCGCCGTCTTCATCGACGATGACGGCCAGGCCTATCTCTACTGGGGCAACACGGTCATGAAGTGGGCCAAGCTGAAGCCCAACATGGTGGAACTCGACGGCCCGATCCACACCGTCGGCCTGGACCAGTTCACCGAGGCGGCCTACCTGCACAAGCACAAGGGCACCTATTACCTGACCTACTCGCGCCAGTTCCCGGAAGAGACGGTGTACATGACCGGCCCGAGCGCCACCGGCCCGTGGACCTGGGGCGGCCAGGTCATGGAGAAGAACAGCAACGTCAACACGATCCACCAGGCCATCGTCGACTTCAACGGCAAGTCCTACATCTTCTACCATAACGGCAAGCTGCCGACCGGCGGCGAGTTCCGCCGCTCCGCCGCCGTCGAGGAACTGCGCTACGGCCCGGACGGGCAGATCCTGAAGGTCGCCCAGACCGCCGAGGGCCCGGCCGCCAACCCGTCCCCAGGCTGCAAGTGATAAACACTCAGCGATATTCCGGCCGGGCCGATATCCAAAATGATATTATTTTCTGATGGATACAACGAACCCGAACTGGTTTTTGAAGGCGCGCCTCAAGACGCGCCAGCTGCTGCTCCTGATCGCGCTGGACGACTACCGCAACATCCACCGCGCCGCGGAGGAGCTGCACATGACGCAGCCAGCGGCGTCCAAGCAGATCAAGGACCTCGAAGAGATGCTGGACGTGCGGCTGTTCGAGCGCCTGCCGCGCGGGATGGAGCCGACCATCTACGGCGAGACGATGATCCGCCACGCGCGCATGGCCCTCACCAGCCTGGCGCTGGCGCACGACGACATCGTGGCGCTCAAGGCCGGCCTGGCGGGGCAGGTGGAGGTGGGCGTGATCATGTCGCCTGCGATGGCGCTGCTGCCGCGCGCGATCGCACGCATCAAGGAGCAGGCGCCGCTGCTGCGCATCGGCGTGCAGGTCGAGTCCAGCAACGTCCTGCTCGACAAACTGCAGCGCGGGACGCTGGACTTCATGATCGGTCGCATCCTGGAAAAGGAAGACAGCACGGGCCTGATCTACGAGGAGCTCACCGAGGAACCCGCCTGCGCGGTGGTGCGCCCCGGCCATCCGCTGCTGGAAAACAGGCAGCTGGAGCTGAAGGACATCGCCGACCGGCCGTGGATCCTGCCGCCGCCGGGCAGCATCCTGCGTCACCGCTTCGACATGATGTTCCGCCGTGCGGGCCTGGCGCCGCCGGTGAACGTGGTCGATACGACCGCGCTGCTCCTGATCACGGCGCTGCTGCAGCAGACCGATTCGCTGCACGTGATGCCGCAGGAAGTCGCGCAATATTATGCCTCGCTCAATGTGATGCGTATTCTCCCAATCGAGTTACCCTGCAAGATGGACGCCTTCGGTATCATCAGGCAGCAGGACCATCTGCTCTCGCCGGGCGCCGACCTGCTGCTCAAGGCGGTGCGCGCGGCGGCCAGCGAAATCTACTAGCCGGCGGCGCGGGCCTCCGGTTCCACCACCGGAGGACCGCTTGAACGCCATCGTCGGAGCGCTGAACCATTCCCTGCGGGTGCCGCTCGCGGCCGAGCTGCACTCGCGGCCCTTCCTGCGGCTCGACGCGCCCGAGGCGATCACCCACCTGGCTGTCTACCACGGCGTGGAATCCGGCCCGCCGCAGGCCCATTCCCAGCACGTGCTGCTGGGCGCCCTGTGCGAACACTTCGGCGTGGCCGCGCCCAGGCCGGGGGCCAACCACTTCTTCCACGACTTCGGCAACTTCAGCCTGAAGTGGGAATGCCATACCGAATTCGCCACCTACACCGTCACCACCTCCCTGGAACCGGACATGGCGCCCCAGGAGGCCTTCGAGCACATGCCGCTGGCCTACCTGCCCGCGAGCTGGCTGTCGCAGCTGGCCGGGCGCCTGATGGCGGCCGCCCACGTGGCCCTGGTGAAGGGCGATGCCGACGCATCGAGCCTGGCCAGGGTGTTCGAGCGCAGCCTGCTGGCCCGGTCCTCGGTGATGCAGGGCGCGGAGCTGTGGAGCGACTTCGCGATCCAGGCAGATGGCTTCAGCCGCTTCGTCATCCGCGACCTCGGCATGCGCGAGCTGCAGGCCGGACGCCTGGTGCAGCGGGTGCTGGAGATCGAGACCTACCGCATGATGGCCTTGCTCGGCCTGCCCGCCGCGCGCGCGGTCGGGCGGGAGCTGGACAGGGTGGAGGCCGAACTGGCCGAACTGGCGGACGCAATGGTCGCCACCGACATGGCGCAACCGGGGGAGGGGAACGGAGACGAGCAGCGCCTGCTGGAACAGATCACCCGCCTCGCCGCGCGCATGGAAAAGCTGTCGCTGGCCAACGGCTACCGCTTCTCGGCCTCGCGCGCCTACTTCCGCATCGTGCAGGCCCGCATCGAGGAGCTGCGCGAGGTGCGCATCGAAGGCACGCCGACCGTGGAGGAGTTCATGGAGCGCCGCCTGGAACCCGCCATGCACACCTGCGAGGCCACCAGCGCGCGCCAGGAGGCGCTGGGACGCCGCATCGCCGATACGAACGACCTGCTACGCACCCGCGTGGGCATCGTGCAGGAGATGCAGAACCGCCGCATCCTGGAGTCGCTCAATGCGCGCGCCGCCCAGCAGCTGCGCCTGCAGCTGGCGGTGGAGGGGCTGTCGGTGGCCGCGATTTCCTACTATCTGGTGGGCCTGCTCGGCTACGCGGGCAAGGCCGCCAAGGCCGCAGGAATGCCGATCAACCCCGATCTCGCCCTCGGCATCCTGGTGCCGGTGGTGGCCGGCGCCGTGTGGCTGGCCCAGCGCCGCGTCCATCACAGGATAGGAAAATCCGCCTGAGTCCCCGGTTCTGAATCGCGCGCGGCCCGTTTTGATAGCTCGTTATAATCGCCCGCTTATAAAAAGTTAGCGGCTGAGTAACAAAAAACGAGGCTAAAGCGTGACAACGTGATAAGCCTGCCAGCCTGGCGTGAATCCGAACGGGGTAATCCTGATGAACAACGACAGCAGCTTCCTCACGGTGGCTGTCGGCGGTATGACGCTGCCGGACCATCCGCAGGGCCGCGACTGGCCCACCATTCCCCTTGGCGAACCCGACGCCTGGCCGGAGGGGCCGCGCGCCCTTGCCGAATTGATCACAGCCTCGCGCTTTCCCATGCTGATGGCCCTGGGGCCGGAACTGCGCCTGTTCTATAACGCCGCCTATGCCGAACTCCTGGGCGACAAGCACCCGGCGGCGCAGGGCGCGCCGTTTCCGCAAGTGCGCCCGGAGCTGTGGCCGCGCCTGGAAAGCGCCTTCCGCAGCGCCCAGGCGGGCGACTCGACCCAGCTCGATCACGCCCTGATGGAATTCGAGCGCAACGGCAAGCGCGAGCGCCGCTATTTCCGCTCCTCCTTCGCTCCGGTGCGCCATGCCGGCGTAGTGGCCGGCGTGTACTGCGTGCTGTCCGACACCACGTCCGACGTGCTGTCCGAGCACCGCCACGCCTTTCACCTGAAACTGAGCGAGACCCTCGGCGGCCTGGTCGACGCCGTCCACATCATGGAAGCGGCGAGCGCCATGACCGGCGAGACCCTGGGCGTGGCCCGCGTCGGCTACGGAGAGATCGACCCGCAAGGACGCACCATCACCGTGGACCGCGACTGGACCGACGGCAGCATCGCCAGCCTGGCCGGCCAATCGCGGGCGCTGGAGAGCTTCGGCCCCGCCATCATCGAACAACTGCAGGCCGGGCGCACCCTGCGCCTGGACGATATCGCCCTCGACGAACGCGCCGCGCCCTATGCGGCCGGCTACGCCAGCATCGGCGCGCGTTCGATGATCATCGTGCCGATCATGGAAGAGGGCCGGCTGGCTGCCATCTTCTACCTGCACGAGAAGAGCGCGCGCCACTGGACCGACCAGGAGCTGGCGATGGCCGAGGACGTGGCCCGCCACACGCGCGAGGTGGTGCGCCGTTCGCGCGTGGAGGAATCGCTGCGCGACGAGACCCGCATCCTCGAGATGGTCAACCGCACCGGTCAGGTGCTGGCGTCGACGCTCGACCTGCGCACCGTGCTGCAGACGGTGACCGATGCCGGCACCGAGCTCACCGGCGCGCGCTTCGGCGCCTGCTTCTACGGGGACGACGGCGAGCCGATGCACCTGCACGCCTTGTCCGGCGTCGCCTGCGACCAGCTCGGTCACCCTTCGGCCGGCGGGGTATTCGCACCGGTGCTCGCCATCGATGGACCTGTCCGTTGCGACGACATCACGCTCGACCCGCGTCATGCTGGCATCGAGGCGGGACACCTGGAGGTGCGCAGCTTCCTGGCGATGCCGGTGGTGTCGCATTCCGGGAAGCTGCTGGGCGGGCTGTTCTTCGGCCATCCCGAGCCCGGCATGTTCACCGAGCGCAGCGAACGCATCGTCGCCGGCATCGCGGCCCAGGCGGCGGTGGCGATGGACAATGCGCGTCTGTACCAGCTGTCGCAGAAATCGGCCCAGGAGCGCGACATCCTGCTGCAGAGCGAGCGCGCGGCGCGCGTGAAGGCCGAGCGCCTGAGCCACACCAAGGACGAATTCCTGGCCATGCTGGCGCACGAGCTGCGCAACCCGCTGGCGCCGATCAGCAGCTCGGCCAGCCTGCTGAGCATGCAGTTCGCGGACGAGCCGCGCATCTGCCAGACCAGCACCATCATCAGCCGCCAGGTGCGCCACATGAGCCGCCTGATCGACGACCTGCTGGACGTCTCGCGCGTCACGCGCGGACTGGTCAAGCTCAAGCTCGGGCTGGTGGACTTCCGCGAGGTGGTGTCCGGCGCGCTCGACCAGACCCGCCCGCTGGTGCTGGAAAAAGCGCACCAGGTGACGGTGCAGATGCCGGAGGAACCGGTGTACGTGAAGGGCGACCACACGCGCCTGGTGCAGAGCGTCGCCAACATCCTCAACAACGCGGCCAAGTACACGCAGAAGGCGGGCCGCATCGCGCTCACGCTCCAGGCGGACGAAGGAGGCATGCGGCTGAAGGTGCGCGACAACGGCTCCGGCATGCCGGCCGAGCTGGTGCCGAACGTGTTCGACCTGTTCACGCAGGGCGCGCGCACCTTGGCGCGCTCGCAGGGCGGGCTCGGACTGGGCCTGGCGCTGGTGAAGAAGCTGGTGGAGCTGCACGAAGGCGACGTACGCGCGCACAGCGACGGCGTCGGCCTGGGCAGCACCTTCACCCTGACCCTGCCGTGCGTGCTGGCGGCGGCCGATGGCGAGTATGCGCCGCGCCCCGATCCGATGGTAGGCGCCGGCGCGCGCCCGGAGCGCAAGCTGCGCCTGATCGTCGTCGACGACAACACCGACGCGGCCGACAGCCTGGCCATGCTCCTGAGCGTGCAGGGCTATGCGGCCTCGGTGGAATACGATGCCGCGTCCGCCATCGAGCGGGCGCGCAGGGAGCGGCCGGACATGATGCTGATCGATATCGGCCTGCCCGACATGGACGGCTACCAGCTGGCCGAGCGGCTGCGCGCCCAGCCCGAGACGGCGCATACGGTACTGGTGGCCATCACCGGCTACGGCCAGCCCAAGGACCGCGAACGGGTGATCGCCGCGGGCATTGGACACCACCTTGTCAAGCCGGTGGACATGACGGCGCTGGGCCGCATCCTGGAATCCGGCGCGGGTATGATAGGCGTTCCGTCATTGAAAGGATGAGCATGTCCCAATTCGTCATCACCGCTCCCGCCGCGCCTTCGGTGGCCGTGGCGGGTGCCGCCGAACGTTTTCCGGTGCGCCGCGTGTTCTGCGTCGGCCGTAATTACGCCGCCCATGCGCGCGAGATGGGAAGCGACCCGTCGCGCGAGCCGCCGTTCTTCTTCACCAAGCCCGCCGACGCGGTGGTGCCGGCCAGCGGCGCGGTGCCGTATCCGCCGATGACCCAGGACCTGCACCATGAGGTGGAGCTGGTGGTGGCGCTGGGCGCGGGCGGGGCGGATGTTCCCGTCGAGGAGGCGCTGGCGATGGTCTGGGGCTACGGCGTGGGACTGGACCTGACGCGGCGCGACCTGCAGGCGGCGGCCAAGGACGCCGGGCGGCCGTGGGACATGGCCAAGGGCTTCGACGCGTCGGCGCCGTGCAGCCCATTGCGGCCGGCGAGCGAGACCGGGCATCCGGCGCAAGGGCGCATCTGGCTGGAGGTGAACGGGCAGGTGAAGCAGCAGGGGGATTTGAACGAGATGATCTGGCCGGTGGCGGATGTGATCAGTTACCTGTCGCGCTTCGTGAAGCTGGAGGCGGGGGATCTGATTTATTCGGGGACGCCGTCGGGGGTTGGGGCGCTGCAGCCGGGGGATCGGGTGCGGGGTGGGGTGGATGGTGTTGGGACATTCGAGCTCGAAATCGGTTCGCGCTAACTATTGAGCATGCAAACTTAGGTTCCGGCCGAGGGGGACGCCGAGTCCCGGAACGACGTGCTAAGTGACGTAGGCGAAAAATTCTTGCGACACGCTACCTAAAAACCGTCGTTCCGGGACTCG
>NZ_JAGKSG010000028.1:0-67709 GCF_018119385.1 Massilia sp. AB1
GGCAGCCGGACCGCAGGCGCGGCCCTGCGCAGGTGATGGCCGCGCGCCTCGCCCCGGACGGCAAGGCCTTCGGGCCGCCGCGCGCCGTCTCGGCACCTGGGGCCGGCTATCCGGCCCTGGCGATGGATGCGAAGGGGAAGCTGGTGGTGGCGTGGGAAGTGTTCCCGCAAGGCGGCGGGCGTCCCAGCGGCCTGGCGTTCGCGGTCTCGCGGGACGGCGGCGCCAGCTTCGGGGCGCCGCAGCCGGTTCCCGGCAGCGCGCCCGCGCAAGGCGGCAACGGCAGCTACCAGGGGCTGCTCGGCAAGAAGCTCGCCGTCGCGCCCGATGGCGGCCTCGCCTTCGTCAACAGCAACCTCGTCCCCGGCAAGGGCAGCCGCGTGTGGCTGGTGCGCGGGCGGCTGCCCTAGTTCGCCGCCGGCGGCGCGAGCGGCGTGGCGCGCACGGCGACGAATTCCCAGTCCGCTCCCTTGGGACGCACCAGGCCGAAGGTGAAGAATTCGCGCGCCACGCGCTTGCCGCCCGCCCCGTCGGGCACTTCGATGAAGACGGCGCTGTCGGTGGCGAACATGTCGCCGACCGGCTCGATGCGCTTGACCACGGTGCGGTGGGTCATCCCGGCCGGCAGCTTGCCGAAGGAGTTCGTAAAGTAGGCCAGGACTTCGTCGCGTCCCTTCAGGCGGATGCTGCTGCCGATGGTCGATGTCGCATCGCGTGCATACATCGCGGCCATGGCGGCGGCGTCGCGCCGGTTCCAGGTGGCGTCGGCCTTGTCCGCCAGCGCCTGCAGGGTCTGGGCAAGTTGCGGGGAAGGCGCGGCGCCGGGTTCGGCGTGGACAGGCAGGGCGGCGCACAGCAGGGCGGCGAGCAGCGGCAGCAGGGCAAAACGGCGTTTCATCAGATTTCCTTCACGTTGTATGAGGGGCCACAACCCGGCACTATCAGCACCGTCCCGTTGTGGTTAGAATGGCCACTCTACGGAACCGCCCTGGCCTGTTCCAAGCCGTGTTTCGCCAATCAACCGCAGCAATTCGTCAACGCCCCGGCATGTCATTCACGAATCGTGAACTGCATCTCCCTCCGCTGGCCGCGCAGCTGGCGACCGCGCTCGCCCTGGGGCTGTTCTTCGCCGCGCTGGGGCCCTTCGGCACCTATGCCGACCTGACGGTGGGTATGCGCTATGCCTACTGGGTCGGCCTGGTGCTGGTCGGCTACCTCAACATCCTGGTCGCCGCGCACGCCATCGCGGCCTTCGCGCCGCGCCTGGCGACACCGTGGTCGCTCGCCTGGATCACCCTCGCCTCGGCCCTGCCGACCTCCTTCGTGGTGGCCTGGGTCGAATCGCTGGTCCGGCTGTCGCATCCGGTCCCGCTGTCCGTGTTCCCGCGTGTCTATGGCAGCGTGGCCGTGATCCAGCTTGCGATGCTGCTGATCCTGACCCGCTTCCGGCCGCCGGCCGAGACGCTGCTCTTGAGGAAGCGCAGGCCGGAAGTGCAGGCTGCGCCTATCCTGGATACGCCGGCGCCGGCGCCGGCAAACGCGTTCGCCAAGAGGATTCCTGCCCACCTCGGCGGCGAGCTGCTCGCCCTGGGCGCGGAAGACCATTACCTGCGCGTGCTCACGCCGCTCGGTTCGGACCTGATCCTGATGCGCCTGTCGGATGCGCTGGGCGAGCTGGGGCCGGGCGCCGGCCTGCAGGTGCACCGCAGCTGGTGGGTGGCCCACAACGCGGTGCGCGCACTGCGGCGCGACGGCGCGCGCACGGTGCTGGTATTGTGCAATGGCCTTGAGGTGCCGGTCAGCCGCACCTATCTCGCGGCGGTACGGGCGGCCGGATGGCCGGCGCCCGGATCCACCCACCCCCATTCCGTCGAAAGGTCTGTATGAGCCACGTGCTGCGCCTGATGCTGGTCGTGTTCTGCTGCTTCGCCATGCACCCGGCCGCCCAGGCGCAGCAGGCGCGGGCGGAACCCGCGATGTCCCAGGCCGACCGCATCCGGCTCGCCGAAGCCTTCCGCCTCAAAGCCTGGATCGGCGAGCGCCTCTGGCCCGGCTGGAGCCGCACGCCCTTCCCCGTGCTGCTGGTCACGCAGGACTGGGAATTCCTGGTCGGCCACCCGGCCCCCGACAACAGCTTCCGCCGCCTCGGCCGCGACGAACTGCTCGGCCAGGAGGTGCTGGTGCGCAAGCGCGTCTTCCCGCCCAGCCTGATGGCGACCTTCCCGGCCGTCAGCGGCATGCCCACCGTCGTGATCGGGCAGGCCGAGAAAACCGAAAGGCCGCGCTCGACCGCCTGGGTAATCACCCTGCTGCACGAGCATTTCCACCAGTGGCAGTCCGGCGCGCCGGGCTACTTCGACAGCGTCGCCAACCTGGGCCTGTCGCGCGGCGACAAGACGGGGATGTGGATGCTCAACTACCCCTTCCCCTACGCCAAGCCGGCGGTGGCCGTCCAGTTCCGCAAGCTCTCGCTCTCCCTGGCGCGGGCGCTGGAGTCCAGCGAGGGCGGCCTTGAGACGGTCGCCGCCGCGCAGACCCGCCTGGCCACGCTGGTCAGCGCGGACGAATTCCGCTACCTCGACTTCCAGCTCTGGCAGGAAGGCGTGGCCCGCTATACGGAGCTGCGCGTGGCCGAGCTGGCCGCCTCGGACTACGAACCCGGCGCGCAGTTCGCCGCCCTGCCCGACTTCACGCCCTACGGCAAGCAGGCGGCCAGCCTGCGCGCCGGCATGCTGCGCGAACTGAAGGATGTGCAGCTGGCCAAGCGCCAGCGCGTGGCGGTCTATGGCATGGGCGCGGGACTGGCGATGCTGCTGGACCGCGAGCAGCCGGAGTGGCGCATGCGCTACCTGGAGAATCCGTTCACGCTCAGCAAACCGGTCGAGGCGGCGGCGCCCAGGCCGGTCGATACCGGGGGGAAGGATTAGGAGAGTTCAGCCAATGGGGATGGAGCGGGTGAAGGGAATCGAACCCTCGTCTTAAGCTTGGGAAGCTCCTGCTCTACCATTGAGCTACACCCGCGTTGCCTGCATTCTACGCGCGTTTGGCGGGATTTGCCAAACCTTCAAGCTTGGCCGGCCCGCCTGGATCAAGCGGGCCGGAGCGCAGCTCATTGCGGTTGTTCGACCGTATACCCCTTGGCCGCCAGCGCCGCGATGACGCCGTTCGGATCGATGATGTCCTTGATCTGCAGCAGGGCGAAGGTCGAGGCGTTCTGCGCCAGCGCCTTCTCGGCGTTGGCCAGCCACTTCTGGCGCATCAGGATGCGCATGTTCTTGAAGGCCGGGTCGGCGTCGAACGCGGCGCTGCTGAACACATTGTTGAAGCAAGCTTCCTCGCGCTCGGCGAAGTCCAGCTTGCGGATCTCGTCGATGTTACCCCTGGCCCAGGCGTTGGCGCGCGCGCTCGCTTCCGCGATGTCCGTCTCGAGCGCGGCCATCGTCGTCGACAGGCAGGCGACGTCGTTGAGCGAGGTCTTCTTGAAGTTCTTCAGCATGGTGCGCGCATTGTCCATCGGCAGGTCGACGGTGGAGGACGTGTAGGTGAGCTTGCCGTTCTTGACCAGCTCCTGCACGCGCTTGCGCACGGCGTCGTCGCCGACCAGGCCCGCCTGCTGGCGCGCGACGCGTATCAAGGCTTCGGCCGCGAAGATCGGACGCTCGCGCTCCGCATCCTCGTTGTCCGGCATGTACTTGGCCTTGAGTCCGGTCCAGCGTGCATATTGTTCCGGCGGCAGCAGGTCGCGCAAGCTGGCGCCGTCGGGGTTCTTGCGCACCCCGATCAGGTGGGGCAGCAAGGTAATGCCCTTGAAGAAGCCCGCTTCGGCCTTGGCGCCCATCGGCGCCAGGTATTCCTGCGAGCCGGCGATCGCGGCCTCGACCTCGTGCGCGCGCCATTCCATGTTCTTGGGCAGCGGCGCATAGGTGCCGAACACCCACAGCACGTGGTCGCCCTTGGACACCTTCCACATGCCTGGTCCGGGGCGCTGGGCCACGACATGGATCTGCTCCGGCGCGGCCTCGAGCGCGGGGGCGGGTTCCTGCGGCTGGCTGAAGGATGGCGCCGACCAAAGACACAGGCACAGCGCCGGAATAGCGAATTTGCTCATGAAGGACATCCTGTTGTTGTTAATGTTTGACCAAGCTTACCGCGTTTGCGGCGGTCACCATCAAGCAGTAACAGGATGTTGCAACTCCATTAGTTCAGCATAAGCGGCGCGCTGTCCTTCTCCAGGGCCGCCTGGCCATCCATGCGGAACTCGGCCACCAGGGCCACCAGGGTGGCCGACTGCTGCTGCAGGCTTTCGGCCGCCGCGGCGGCTTCCTCGACCAGGGCCGCGTTCTGCTGGGTCACGCCATCCATCTGGCCGATGGCCTGGTTGACCTGGCCGATGCCGGCGCTCTGCTCGGTGCTGGCGGCGCTGATCTCGGCCACGATGTCGCTGACGCGGCGCACGCTTGCCACCACGTCGTCCATGGTCTGGCCGGCTTCGGCCACCAGCGCGCTGCCGACGCCGACCTTGTCGACCGAGTCGCCGATCAGGGCCTTGATCTCCTTGGCCGCGGCCGCGCTGCGCTGGGCCAGGTTGCGCACCTCGGTCGCCACGACCGCGAAGCCGCGGCCCTGCTCGCCGGCACGCGCCGCTTCCACGGCCGCATTCAGCGCCAGGATATTGGTCTGGAAGGCGATGCCGTCGATGACGCTGATGATGTCCACCACCTTCTTCGAGGAGTCGCTGATCGAGCACATGGTCTCGACCACGCGCGCCACCACCTCGCCGCCGCGGGTGGCGGTGTCGGAGGCGGACAGCGCCAGCTGGTTGGCCTGATGGGCGTTGTCGGCGTTCTGGCGCACGGTGCTGGTCAGTTCCTCCATCGAGGCCGCGGTTTCTTCCAGCGCGCTGGCCTGCTGCTCGGTGCGGCCGGAGAGATCGCTGTTGCCCTGGCGGATTTCGCCGGCGGCGGTGGACACGCTCTCCGAGCTCACGCGCACGCGCCGCAGCACGTTCTCGATCTTGGCCACGAAGCCGTTGAAGCCGCTGGCGATCAGGGCCAGCTCGTCGTTGCCGCGCACGTCGAGGCGGGCGCTCAGGTTGGCGTTGCCGCTGGCCAAACCGGTCATGGTCTGGCCCAGCACGCGCAGCGGACGGGTCAGGGTGCGCAGCACCAGGATCATGACGAAGGTCGCGGCGATGGCGCAAGCCACCGACACCAGCAGGTTATAGCCGACCAGCTCGCGCGCCGAAGCGGTGGCGACGCTGCGTGGGAAGGACAGCGAGATCGCCCATGGTGCGATGTCGGGATGGATGCGCAGCGGATGCAGCAGGTGCATCACGTCCTGGTCGTCGAGGTACTGGTAAGGCGTGCCCTGGCGGACCGCATCCAGCGCCGCAGCAGGCAGGTCCTCGGCCTTCTTGCCGTTGCGTGCATGGTCCTTGTGGCTGGCGTACAAGCCGCCGTTCGAGACCAGGGCCAAGCTGCCGCCGTCGATCACCTTCATTTCGGCCAGCATGGCACCGAGCTTGGTGAGCATGAAGTCGCCGGTCACGGCGCCCTGGAATTTGCCGCCCACCATGATCGGCGCCACCAGCGACGCGATCAGCTCGTCCTTGCCATTGACCGGGTACACGTAGGGTTCCGAGAAGTACGTCTTGCCGGTCGACTTCGGGACATCGTACCAGGCGTTCATGGCCGCGTCGCTGCCGAACACGATCGGTTCGATATTGACCTTGCCGTCGGCGCCGCGCGAGAAATACGGCATGTAGCGGCCACTGTCGTCGTAGTGCGGCTTCTGGCCCGCGAACTCGGCGTCCTTGCCGTCCAGCGCGTTCGGTTCGAAGGTGGCCGAGCTGCCGACCAGGTCTTCGGCACGGCCGATGTGCCTCTGGATGATCTCGTTGATCTGCGCACGCGTCAGCGCATGCTGGGCGCCTCCCGTGGCTTCCAGCGCGCCGGCGATGGCGCCGAGATTGGACAGGTTCTGCGCCAGGCGGCCCTGCAGCATGGCGGTGGCTTCACGTGTGAGCGTGCGAGCGTGGGCAATCGCTTCGTCTTCCGCGCTCTGGCTACTCTTGACGCCGATGAAGCTCGAGGTGATGCCCAGGCTGAGCACCACCAGCGCAGTGGCGGTGGCGCAGATCCTGGCGCTCAGGGAAAGCGAAAAACGGCGCGCCGGGCGCGCCTGCATGGTCTGATTCATGGTAAGTCCGTTTTAGCTCAACCGAGCATCAAATGAGAAGGTTCCTTGGCCAGGCGTGCGGCGGCGGGCTGGCCCTGCAGCTTGAATTCGCCCACCAGCGACACCAGCAGGTCCGACTGCTGCTGCAGGCTTTCGGCCGCCGCTGCGGCTTCCTCGACCAGGGCCGCGTTCTGCTGGGTCACGCCATCCATCTGGCCGATCGCCTGGTTGACCTGGGCGATGCCGGCGCTCTGCTCGGTGCTGGCGGCGCTGATCTCGGCCACGATGTCGCTCACGCGGCGCACGCTGCCCACCACGTCGTCCATCGTCTTGCCGGCTTCGGCCACCAGCATGGAGCCGGTGTCGACCTTGTCGACCGAATTGCCGATCAGGGCCTTGATTTCCTTGGCCGCGCTGGCCGAGCGCTGGGCCAGGTTGCGCACTTCGGACGCCACGACCGCGAAGCCGCGGCCCTGCTCGCCCGCACGCGCCGCTTCAACCGCCGCATTCAGCGCCAGGATGTTGGTCTGGAAGGCGATGCCGTCGATGACGCTGATGATGTCCACCACCTTCTTGGACGATTCGCTGATCGAGGCCATGGTCTCGACCACGCGCGCCACCACCTCGCCGCCACGGGCGGCGGTCTCGGAGGCGGACAGCGCCAGCTGGTTGGCCTGCTGGGCGTTGTCGGCGTTCTGGCGCACGGTGCTGGTCAACTCTTCCATCGAGGCCGCGGTTTCTTCCAGCGCGCTGGCCTGTTCTTCGGTGCGCGACGACAGGTCGTTGTTGCCCTGGCTGATCTCGTGCGCGGCCATGGCCACGCTGTCGGAGCTGGTGCGCACGCGCGTCAGCACCGATTCGATCTTGGCCACGAAGCCGTTGAAGCCGGCCGCGATGGTCGCCAGTTCATCCTTGCCGCGCACCTCCAGGCGGGCGCCCAGGTCGGCGTTGCCGCTTGCCAGGCCGGTCATGGTCTTGCCCAGTACGCGCAGCGGCTGGGTCAGGCGGCGCAGCACCATGCACATGACGATGGCCGCGGCGACCGCGCACACCACCGACACCAGCAGCGCGAAGCCGGTCAGCTCGCGCGCCGAGGCGGTGGCCACGCTTTGCGGGAAGCTCAGCGAGATCGCCCATGGCGCGATGTCCGGATGGATGCGCAGCGGCTGCAGCAGGCGCACCATGCCCTTGTCGTCCACGTATTCGTAGGGCTTGCCGGCGCGGACCGCGTCGAGCGCGGCGGCCGGCAAGTCCTCGGCCTTTTTGCCGGCGCGGGCCAGGTCCTTGTGGCTGGCGTACATGCCGCCGTTCGTGACCAGCGCCAGCGAGCCCCCCTCCACCACCTTCATCTCGGCCAGGATGGCGCCGAGCTGGGTGACGTTGAAGTCGGCGCTCGCGGTGCCCTTGAACTGGCCGTCGACGAGGATCGGCACGACCATCGACGCCATCAGCACGTCCTTGCCGTTGACCGGATACGAATATGGCTCGGTGAAGAAGACGCGCTTGGTCGCCTTCGGCACGTCGTACCAGTCGTTGGCGCCGGGCGTGGTGGGGAAGATGATCGGCTCGACATTCACGCCGCCCGCGCCGTTGCGCGTGAAGTAAGGCATGTAGCGGCCGCTGTCGTCATACATGGGCTTCTGGCCGGCGAACTCCTGGTCCTTGCCGTCCAGCGCATTGGCCTCCATGGTCACGGCGGTGCCGAACAGATCCTCGGAGCTCAGCAGCGCGGCCTTGGTCATCTCGGCGACCTGGGTGCGCGCCAGCGGCTCGCCGGTGGCCAGGGTTGCGCGCATCGTCGCGCCCATGGTGGCGGGAATGGCCAGGTTGGCGCCGATCCGGCTCTGCAGCGCCGCTGCGGCTTCGCGGCTGGAGGTGCGCGCCAGGTCCATCGCCGACTGTTCGGCGCTGCGGCTGCTCTTGACGCCGATGAAGGCCGAAGTGATGCCCAGGCTGAGCACCACCAGCGCGGTGGCGGTGGCGCAGATCCTGGCGGTCAGGGAAAGCGACATGCGGCCGCCGCGCGTCTTCTTCGATTCGTTCATGATGGACGCTCCTCAGGTCAGAAGGTTTTGGCCACGCTCAGGGTGAAAGTGCTCTTGGCCGGATTCGCGATGGCCAGCTGGCCGTCGGCGCGCGGCACGCCGGTGGTGTAGCGGTCGTAGGCGTCGGTCTTGCCCCAGGCGCGGGTCCAGGCGGCGGCAACGGTCCAGCCGCCGTCGAAGCTGCGGGTCACGCCGGCCTTGGCGTCGCGCCAGTTCCAGTAGTCGTTACCCGCGCCGGCCACGCGGCCGTCGCCCGCATGCAGGTTCAGCACATAGCCGCCGCCCAGGTCGTGGTTCATGCCCACGTCCAGGTAGCCGGTGCCGCGCGCGTCGACGATGCCGAAGAAATCGCGGGTCATGGTGCGGTTGTACTTGGCGTAGAAGGACTTCCAGGTGACGCCGAGCGACAGTTCGCCGTAGTTGAATTTGGTATTGGTGGCGCTGATGGCGGCGCCCGGATACAGGTAGTAGTAGGCCATCACGCTGTAGCCGAGCGGGCCGGCGGTGCCGCTGTAGCCGCCGTACAGGTCCCATTCGGCCTTGCCGCCCTCGACGAAGCGGTCGCTGATGGTCGAGGCCCAGGTGCCGGCCGACCAGCCGTCCGGGCGCACGTAATCGACGCCGACTTGCAGGGCGGGACGGCCCCAGGTCTGGCGGACGCCGCGCGAGACGTATTGCGAGGCGACGGTCACGGTGGCGGTGACCGGCAGTGCGCTGTCGGTGCTTGCTGCCGCGGCGGCTGGAACCGTGGGAACGGCGTCGTCGGCGTGGACCGCCGGGATGGCGATCAGGGTCAAGGTCAAGGCCGGCAGCAGGCGGAGGAAGGGGGTATTCATCGTGGTCTCGTCAGGTCGTTGTACGGCATGTGGCGGCATGGTGCGGCCGTATGTACAGGCCATAGCACCTTGAATAATTAGTGCCGTACGGAAATTCTATGACCCTGACGAGAGTTTTCGAGAGAATTTAGACATAACGCTAACTACTTTTTGATGAGCTTGCGTCATTGGCGCAACAGCTGAGCAAAAGCGTTAATAGCCTGCAAATAAGGGCAGTTACAGCAGAACGGTCGTGCTTTCAAAGCAGAACGGTCGTGCTGTGGTTCCAGCGGGTTGTGGCAGAAGCGTGCTAAGGGGATTCCGGGACGTCAGGACGCTCCAATAATTCCTGGGCCAAGCGCAAGCCCTTGACCATGACGGAAAAGGCTTCCTGCTTGGATGCTTCGTCGGGCACGCGCAGCACGTAGGAGGGGTGGTAGATGGTGACGACCCAGCTGTCGCCATGGCGCACCGGCCGGCCCAGCTTGTCCCCGAGCGTGACCTTCCCCGACTGCATGACCGATTTGAGGGCGGTGGCGCCCATGGCCACGATGACCTTGGGTTTGCAGGCCGCCAGTTCCTTCTCCAGCCAGTAGTGGCAGGCCTCGATCTCGCGCTGCACCGGGGTCTTGTGCAGGCGGCGCTTGCCGCGCGGCTCCCACTTGAAATGCTTGACTGCATTGGTGAGGTAGACCGTCTGGCGGTCCAGCCCGGCCTGCTCGAACACCCGGTCGAGCAGCTTGCCGGCCGGTCCCACGAAGGGCGCGCCGGCCAGGTCTTCCTGGTCGCCCGGCTGTTCACCCACGATCATGATCTTGGCGCGCTTCGGACCTGCCCCGCCAACCGCTTGCGTCGCGTGCTGCCACAGCTCGCAGCGGCGGCATTCGTCCAGCTTGGACGGCTGCTGGCGCTCGGGCTGGGCGTCCTCGGGCGCGATCGGGATGGTGGCGCCGCTGCGCCGTCCCACCGCCTGCACCTGGCCGATGCGGCGCGCGCCCAGGCCGGCCTGGCTCACCAGGGAGGGCACCAGGGCGCCTTCGGGCAGGTTCTTCCAGAAGCGCGAGGGGATGTGGCTCTGCATGACCGAGGTATTCAGGCGCGCCGGATTGAAGATGCTGCGGTAGTAGGTGAGCCAGAGCGCTTCGCCGCTGTCGTCGAGGTCGGCGGCGCTGGACATCAGGGGGCCGCAGTTGTGCAGCGTGTGGCCGTCCCACAGCACGCTGGCGTCCGGGGTCGCGATCATCCAGCTCACCTTGCCCATGCGGCTGACGAAATGTTCGGCGACCTGGGGCAGCACGTCGTGGCGCGGTTCGAACCAGGCCACGAAACGCGGGGCGCCGGTCTCGATGGGACGCTCGCGGAATCGGATGTAGGCGTGCATGTCGTGCTCCTCGCGGCGCACCGCCTTGACCATGGCGTGCAGGCGCGCGCCGTCCGGGTCGGCGGGCGACTGCACGTCGTGCTCGCCCTGCTGCCAGCGCCACAGCACCCGGTAAAGGAAAGCCCAGCGCTCAGGCTCGCGATAGCAGGCGGCGGTCTGCAGCATCTCCAGCAGCGAGCGCGGCAAGTGCGGTGCCGGTTTCGGTTCCTGTAACTGGATAGCCGCATTATGCGGGGGCGTTCCGGGCGCTGGCGCACCCGAGAACAGATCGTCGCCCGGCGAGCCCCAGGTGACCGCTTCCGGCGGCACGCCCGCCCGCAGCAGTTCGCGCGCCGCCTCGCGCCATTCGGCGAAGCTCGCCACCTGCAGGGAGCGCCCCTGCAGTACCGCGTGGGTGGCGCTCGGATCGTTCATGCCGCCTGCAACTCCGGCCAGAGATTCATCTGCTGCGCCGGCTGGTGGTCGGCCAGGTGACGCCGCAGGATGCTGGACTCCGCCGCCCCTTGCGCCGGCTTGTAGTCGGCCGTGACGACAAAAGGCGCCAGCTTCTTGAGGCTGCAGCGCAGGCGCGACAGGTCTTCCCAGCGGATGCGGCGCAGGCGGCGCAGGTCGACCAGGCGCTTGGCGTTGCGCAAGCCGATGCCGGGCACGCGCGCGATCATGCTGGCGTCGGCGCGGTTCAGGTCCATCGGGAAATGCTCGCGGTTGGACAGCGCCCAGGCCAGCTTGGGATCGATGTCGAGGGCCAGGTTGCCGCTGGCCGGCATCAGTTCGCCGGCGGTGAAGCCGTAGCCGCGCAGCAGGAAGTCGGCCTGGTAGAGGCGGTGCTCGCGCAGCAGCGGCGGCGGCGCGGCCGGCACGCTTTTCGGGCTTTGCGGGATGGGGCTGAAGGCCGAGTAATAGACCCGCTTGAGCTTGTAGCTGCCGTAGAGCGTTTGCGCCGTGTTGAGGATGGTGTGGTCGTCGCTGGCGTCGGCGCCCACGATCATTTGCGTGCTCTGGCCGGCCGGAGCGAAGTTCGGCGCCTTCGGTTCCTCGGCCTTTTCGTCGAGCTTGCGGCGGATCGAGCCCATCGCCAGCTTGATCGTGTGCACGTTCTTTTCCGGCGCCAGGCGGGTCACGCTGTCGTGGGTGGGCAGCTCGATGTTCACCGACAGGCGGTCGGCCCAGCGGCCCGCTTCCTCGATCAGGGCGGGGTCGGCGTCGGGAATGGTCTTGAGGTGAATGTAGCCGCGGAACTGGTGCACCTCGCGCAGCTGGCGCGCGACGGCGACCAGCTGTTCCATCGTGTAGTCGGCCGAGCGGATGATGCCCGAGCTCAGGAACAGGCCGTCGATATAGTTACGCAGGTAAAAATCCTGGGTCAGCTTGACCACTTCCTCGACTGCGAAACGAGCGCGCGGCACGTTGGAGCTGCGGCGGTTGATGCAGTACTGGCAGTCGTAGATGCAGAAGTTCGTCAGCAGGATCTTGAGCAGGGAGACGCAGCGGCCGTCGGGCGTGTAGCTGTGGCAAATGCCCATGCCGGTGGTGGCGCCCAGGCCGTCCTTGCCTTCCGAGCCGCGCTTGGGCGCGCCGCTGCTGGCGCAGGAAGCGTCGTATTTGGCGGCGTCGGCCAGGATTTCGAGCTTGTCGGTGAGTTCCATCGCGCTGGCTTGACTGTATGGGCATACAGTATAACGCGGTGGGGGTGGTGTTCGGCTGGGGTGGGGGGGGTTTTAGTGGTTCAAATGCGGGACATCAAAGGGGTTGCGTGGGCGCATGCAAACCACCAAGGTATCAAACCAAGCGCTGCGCCTGCGCCAGCAACTGCGGCTCCATGCGCCCCGCAATCTTCTTGAGGTAACTCGCCGCCAGCGCCACGCCCGCGCTCCCCGCCCGGTGCAGCCAGGCATACGCCTCCACCAGGTCGCGTTGCGCCCCCTGCCCCGCCGCGTACATCACGCCCAGGTTGTACTGCGCGCGCGCATGCCCCTGGCGCGCCGCGCACAGGTACCAGAAATGCGCCGCCTCGTAGTCGCGCTCCACGCCCTTGCCGCAGTCGTAGTGCAGCCCCAGCTCGAACTGGGCCAGCGAATGCCCCTGGTCGGCCGCCTTGTGGAACCAGTCGGCCGCCTCGCGCGGATCGCTGTCCTCCATCCGGTCGAGCAGGGCGCCGACCATGTACTGCGCCGGCGCGTAATCCTGCGCGGCGGCGCGCCGGTACCAGGCCAGCGCCTGCGCGCTGTCCTGCGGCACGCCGACCCCGCCCTCGTAGCGCAGGCCGAGGTCGAACTGGGCGCGCAAATGGCCTTGCTCGGCCGCCTTGCGGTACCACGCGGCCGCCTGCTCCACGTCCTGCGCAATGCCGTTGCCGCTGTCGTACAGCTGTCCAAGGTGATACTGGGCCGAAGGCAGGCCCTGCTCCGCCGCCTGGCGGTACCAGTGCAGCGCCTGGGCCGGATCGCGCTCCACGCCCTGGCCGTGCTCGTAGCGCATGCCGAGGTTGTCCTGGGCGCCCGCATGGCCCTGCTCGGCCGCGCGCAGATACCAGCCCAGGGCCAGCTGCTCGTTGCGCGGCACGCCGTGGCCGCTGTCGTAGATCAGGGCCAGGTTGAACTGCGAACTGGCGTGGCCCTGCTCGCCCGCGCGGCCGTACCACAGGATCGCTTGCTCGCTGTCCTGCGGCAGGTCCTGGCCCTTGTCGTAGCGCAGGCCGAGGTTGAACTGGGCCGGCGCGTAGCCCTGGTCGGCAGCCTTGCGCAGCCAGTCCAGCGCCGCGAAGGTGTCGCGCGGCATGCCCTGGCCGGTATCCGCGCGCAGCGCCAGGCTGAACTGCGAGCGCGCATAGCCTTGTTCGGCGGCGCGCCGGTACCAGTCGAGGGCGGCGTCCAGGTCTTGCGGCACGCCCTTGCCGGTCTCGTACATCATGCCCAGGTTGTGCTGCGCGCCCGGCTCGCCCTGCTCGGCGGCCTGGCTGAACCAGTGCAGCGCCTGCTGCACGTCGTTCGGCACGCCCTGCCCTTTCGCATACAGCCAGCCCAGGTTGTACTGCGCCGGCGCATAGCCCTGCTCGGCCGCACGGCGGTACCAGTAGGCGGCCTGGCCGAAGTCGTGCTCCACGCCCTGGCCCTTCTGGTACATCACGCCGAGGTTGTACTGGGCCTGCTCCAGGCCCGCGGACGCCGCCATGCGGTACCAGGCCACCGCCAGCTCGTAGTTGCGCGGCACGCCCTGGCCGTTGACGTACATGAAGCCCAGCGTGTGCTGGGCCTGGGTCACGCCGCGCTCGGCCAAGCCCTTCACGCGCAGGAATTCGGCCGTATGGCGCTCCTGCGCGTCGCTGGGATGACTGGGACTATCGAGCATGGCTGCTTACGCCTGGACAGCGCGCAAATTCGGAGCGGACTGCGCACGCAGCGCGCCGATGAAGTCCTGCAGCGGAATCGGACGGTAGTAGAGGTAGCCCTGCATGGTGAGGCAGCCGTTGGAGCGCAGGTAGCGCGCCTGTTCCTCGGTTTCCACGCCTTCGGCGATCAGGTTCAGGCCCAGGCCGCGCGCGATCGAGATGATCGCCAGGATGACCGGGTAGTGCCCGTTCTCCTCGTGGATCTCCTTCACGAAGGACTGGTCGATCTTGACGGTGTGGATCGGGAAGCGGTGCAGGTAGGACAGCGACGAATAGCCGGTACCGAAGTCGTCGATCGCGACCGACACGCCCAGCTGGCACAGCTTGTTGAGCTGCTCGATCGCGTATTGCGGGTTACGGATGCAGATGTTCTCGGTGATCTCGACTTCGATCTGGCCCGGGGCGATCCCGTAGCGCACCAGGGCGCCGCGCATCTTCTCGAAGAAGTCGCCGCGGTCCAGGTATTGCGGGGACAGGTTGAGCGACAGGCGCACGTTGCCGCCGCCGACCGCCTTCCACTGCAGCATGTCGCGGCACAGGGCGCCGATCATCCAGTCCGAGATCGGCAGCATCAGGCCGTTCTCTTCGGCGAAAGGCAGGAACTCGCCGGCCGACAGCAGGCCGCGGGTCGGGTGGTTCCAGCGCATCAGCGCCTCGGCGCCGACGATGCGGGAGGTGATGGCGTCGATCTGCGGCTGGTAGTACATCTCCAGCTCGTCCTGCTCCAGCGCGCGGCGCAGCGCCTGCTCCAGCGCGATCTTCTGGTGCGACACGTCCAGCATCGAGGTGTGGTAGAAGCTGTGGCCGTTCTTGCCCAGCGCCTTGACCTGGTACATCGCGATGTCGGCGTGGCGCAGCAGCTCGTCGATCGATTCGCCGTCGCTCGGGTAGATCGCGATGCCGATCGAGGCCGAGATGTGCACTTCGTGGCCGTCCAGGTCGAAGGGCTCCTGCAGGGTTTCCAGGAACTTGTCGGCGATGACGCGGGCGTCGTCCCGGTCGCGCAGTTCCGGCAGCACGATGGTGAATTCGTCGCCGCCCTGGCGCGCCAGGGTGTCGCCCTTGCGCAGGCAGCCCTTGAGGCGGCGCGCGGCCTGCTGCAGCAGCTCGTCGCCCTTGACGTGGCCGAGGGTGTCGTTGACCAGCTTGAAGCGGTCCAGGTCGATGAACATCACCGCGAGCTCGGTCTGCTTGCGCTTGGCCTGGATCACGGCCAGGCCGAGGCGGTCCTTGAACAGGATGCGGTTCGGCAGGTCGGTCAGGATGTCGTGGTAGGCCTGGTAGGAGATGACCTCTTCCGCGCGCTTGCGGTCGGTGATGTCGCGCGCCACGCCGTAGGTGCCGAAGAACTCGAGCTTCTTCACTTCCTGGTCGGGCACGTGCATGCCGATCGCGTTGAGCGAGATCGTCATCAGCGTGTTGTTGAAGGTGCGGTCGTGGCCATTGCCGCCGCGGCACTTCAGGCGCAGCTCGACGTTGCGCGAGGCGCGCTCGTCGACGCGGCGCTCGTTGAACACGTAGCGCGCGCGCTCCAGGTCTTCCTCGTGCACCAGGATCGAATAGTGCTGGCCGAGCAGCTCTTCGCGGGTGTAGCCGAGCAGCTGGTAGGCGCGGTCGTTGACGAAGGTGAAGCGGCCTTCGTGGTTGAGCGTGTAGATGATGTCCGGCGACGAATCGACCAGGTAGCGGTACATCTTCTCGGAATTCTCGAGCTGGGTCGCGATGCGCTCGTTGTCGGCCGCCAGGCGGCGCTGCTGCAGCGCGTTGGCGACCGTGGTCAGGAGCTCTTCGCGGCTGTAGGGCTTGCGCAGGTAGTCGTAGGCGCCGCGCTTGAGGGCGCCGATCGCCGCGTCGATGCCGACTTCGCCGCTCATCACGATCACGTGGGCGTCGATGCCCTTCTCGTTGATGAAGTCCATGATGTCATGGCCGCCGATATCGGGCAGGCGCAGGTCGAGCAGGACCAGGTCGAAGCGCTGGCGCGACAGCTGAGCCAGCGCTTCGCTGCCCGAGGACGCCGTCACCAGGCGGTAGCCGCGTCCCTGCAGCAGCTCGTACAGGGAGGACAGCAGGCGCGGTTCGTCGTCGACCAGCAGCAGGCGGGGCAAGCTGTCGGTCTCCAGGGTATCCGAAATTGGAGCGGGTTCGCCGGAATGCATGGTGGCGGGTCTCGAGTTCATGTTGGGATAATGGGGACGAACTAGGCGGAACCGAGCGCGCGCGCCGGCAGGGCGACCGCCGTGCCGGCGCCGGACCACGCCGGCAGGAGGATTTCAAAAGCGGTGCCGGTGCGGCCGCTGCGGCAGGCGATGTGTCCGCCCAGCTTCTTGACCAGGCTGTGCACGATCGACAGGCCCAGGCCATGGTGGGCGCCGTCCTTGGTGCTCTTCACCGGCGAGAACAGATTGGCCAGCACCTCGCGCGACAGGCCGGGGCCGTTGTCGCTGACCACCAGCTCCAGGTAGAGCTGGCGCTCGCGGTTCACGTGGCCGCGGTTCAGGATCTCGATGCGCCCGCCGGCGCCGCTCAGGGCTTCGACGGCGTTCTTGACCAGGTTGACCAGGATCTGCTTAAGAACATCGGCATCGCCTTCGATGCGCTTGGCGTCGTCGTGCATGTGGGCGTTGATCTCGACCGTGGCCGGCACGAAGCCGCTGGAGCGGAACAGGCGCAGCACGTCGTCGACCACCTTGCTCACGTCGGTCGGACGCGGGCCGGCGTCGAGCGGCTTGAGCTCGGCCAGGCTGCCGACCAATTGACCGACGCGGTCGATCTCTTCGTTCAGGATCGACAGTTCGCCGCCCACCGGTTCCTGGCGCGCCAGCTTGCTGTCCAGGACACTCAGGTAGTTCTTGATGATCGACAGCGGATTGTTCACCTCGTGCACCACGCGGCGCGAGGCTTCGCGGTATTCCTCGGCCACGCTGGCCAGCTGGCGGCGCGCATGGCCGCGTTCGGACATCAGGTTTTCGAGCGCGGTCGCGGCTTGCGCGCCGAAGGCTTGCATGAAGCGTTCGCGGCGCTGGCACAGCGGCAGCTGCCAGGCGCTGACGCCGCCGATCAGGATGCCCAGGCAGCGCGCGCCCGCCACCAGCGGCACGCACACCAAGCTGTCGGTGCCGAGCATGCGCAGCAGCTGTTCCTCGGCCATGCCGATCGGCTGGCGCTCGCGCTGCACGAAAGCGGGACGGCGCTCGAGGGCGCTCTTGGCCACCGGGCCGCCCTTGGCGAGCGGCACGGCGAATTCGGCGATGCGCTGGCTGCCCGCGGTCGGCGCGCCCACCAGGGCGTGGCCGGTAGGGTTCTCCAGCAGCACCACGGCGTTCTCGAAATCGAAGAGGATGCGGGCGGTGCGCGTCATCGCTTCCAGCAGGCCGGATTCGCCCTGCTGGCGCGCCAGGGTCTGGCCGACTTCCGACACCAGCACCATGTTGCGCACTTCCTCGGACAGGCGCTGCTGCACCGGATCGACCGGGGGCGGCGCGAAGGCCGGCGGCGCCGGAATGTCGTCGGCGCCGGCCAGGTCGATGCCCAGGTGGACGGCGGCCTTGTCGACCTGGCGCGCAGCCCCTTCCAGCATCTGCAAGGCCTGGCTTGGCTCCAGGTTGCACAGCGCCGCGGCTTCGACCAGGGCGGCGTGGTCGTCGGCGTGGCTGGCCAGCACATGGGCCAGGCGCACGGCGCGGATCAGGGGGTGGGCCGATTCCAGGCGGTCGCTCGGCTCGTGGTGGTAGAGCACCGCGTCGGCCAGGAAGGAATCGAGCTGCCAGCGTTCGATCAGCCAGGCGCCGGCTTCGGCGTGGGTAATCTGCAGGGTGCGCTGCTCGACCGCGCACAGGTCTTCGTCGTCACGCGCGGTGAAGTTGAAACCGTATTCCTTGGGCGCGGTGGCCAGCAGGGCCAGGCGGCCGACGTTGTGCAGCAGGCCGGCCAGGTAGGCTTCCTCGTGGTGCGGGTAGTCGATCGCCCGCGCGGCGTCGCGCGCCAGCACGGCGGCGGTCAGGGAATTCTTCCAGAACGCGCGCAGGTCGATGCTGCCCGAGTGCGGGAAGCTGTTGAAGGTCTGGAAAACGGAGTCGCTGATGACCAGGGTCTTGATCATGTCCGTGCCGAGCGAGACCAGCGACTGCTCGAGGTTCACGGTGCGGCCGTTGCGGTGGTAGGCCGAGCTGTTGGCGACGGCCAGCAGCTTGCCGGTCATGCCGGCATCCTTCGAAATAAGGGCGGCGAGCTCCGGCATCCCCAGGTCATCCGCCTGGAGGTGCTCGATCAGCTTGACGAGGATCTGCGGCATCGCCGGCAGACGGGCAATCAGCAAACGATTGCGGATATCCTGGTCTGATTGGTGCATGTTGTCAAACACGGCCGCCACTTGTCGAAGGTTGGAAAGTGGCTGCCCGAACATCGCTCAAAGCGGGTTGCCACAAGATCTAGCTTTTTCATCCATCGAACAGGCGGGGTTGTGGCCCGTTATTCTGGATGCAAGAAACTTATCTTAGCATATATACATTTCTGATCAGGAACAATAGTTTCGGGAAAAACTGTTGCCGATTGGTCGCCATGATAGTAACAGAGCAACACAAATTGTTCACAGTCTTGAAATATTATTACGATTCGTATGCATATATAAAATATTGTTTCACTTGCAATCTAAAAGTGTTGCGGAAATGAAAAAGGCCGGGAGAACCCGGCCTTCTGCATTTTTTGTTCGGCTCGCTGGTCAGATTTCGCCGCGCAGCCGCCGTCGACGGTAACGCCGCGCCGTCACCCAGAAGGCGAGCGAGAGCAGCGCGAAGCCGGCCTGTCCCAGGGCCAGGGCCAGCACCGAGTGCGACAGCAGGGGCGACACCACGCCCGCCACGATGGCGCCCAGCAGGGTCGACACGAAGGACTGGCAAGAGGCCACGGTGCCGCGGATATGCGGGAACAAGTCGAGGGCCAGCAAGGTGGCGCCGGGCGCGATGATCGAGCTGCCGAAGGTGAAGAAGAACATCGGCGCCACGGTCCACGGCAGCGAAGGCGGCAGGAAGGCGTGGTAAGTCACGTTGAACACGACCGCGCCCAGCATGAAGAAGAAGCCCATGCGGATCTGGCGCGCGAAGTCCATCTTGCCCGCCAGGCGGTTGGCGGCCAGCGCACCCAGGAAGATGCCGCTCACGGTCGGCACGAACAGCCAGGCGAACTGCGACGGCCCCAGGCCCAGGTGCTCGGGCAGCAGCACCGGCGCGGCCGAGATGTACAGGAACAGGCCGGCGAAGTTCAGCGCCGTCACGCCCGCCTTCATGTGGAACAGGAAGGACGAGAAGATCGCGCCATAGCTCTCGGCCAGGAAGCGCGGATTGAAGGGCTGGCGCTTCTCCATCGGCATCGTCTCCGGGAGATGCTTCCAGCAGAACCAGCCCAGCACGATGGTATAGGCGCACAGCGCCAGGAAGATCGCACGCCAGTCGAAGAACAGCACGATCCAGCCGCCCAGCACGGGCGCGATGGCCGGTGCGATCGAGAAGATCATGGTCACCATCGACAGCAGGCGCGCCGCGGCGGCGTCGGAATACAGGTCGCGGATGATGGCCCGCCCGACCACCACGCCCGCCCCTGCCGACACGCCCTGCATGATGCGGAACACCCACAGGTAATGCACGGAAGACGCGGAGGCGCAGCCGAAGGTGCCGATGGCGAACACCACCAGCGCCACCAGGATCACGTTGCGGCGCCCGAAGGCGTCGGCCAGCGCGCCATGCCACAGCACCATGCCGGCAAAGGCCAGCATGTAGGCGGTCAGGGTTTGCTGGACCTCGATGGAGGTGGCATTGAGTTCTGCGCGGATCTGCGGGAAGGCCGGCAGGTAGGCGTCGATCGAAAACGGCCCCAGCATCGACAGGGCCGCCAGCAGGGTTGCGAGGCCGCCCGCCGACAGCATCGCGATCTTGTGGGGTTTAGGCAGGGGAACCGGTGTGACGGGGTCCTTGGGAAGATCGGATGGCTCGGTGGGCGGCAGCATGTGTTGTCAGTCCTGCTTTGGTTTGGCTTCCTCGCGTCGATTGAAGCCGGCGACCATGTCGAAGCGGAACAATCGGCACTCGAGCGCGCCGTTGAAGAATGGTGTCTTGCGCGATTCTTTCAGGCGCAGCATCTTGGGCAGGCCCAGGTCGGCGGTGAACAGGAAGGCGGTCCAGCCGGCGAAGCGCTGCTTGAGCGTGGTGCCCAGGGCCGAGTAGAAGGCGACCGCCATCTCGTCCTGCGGCATGGTGGAGTCGCCGCGCACGCCGATACGCTCGCCGTAGGGCGGGTTGGTCAGCAGGATGCCCGGCTGGCTGGTGGGCGGCGATACATGCTGGGCTTCGATCTGCTTGAGCGGCACCTCGAACAGGATGCCGGCCACCTTCAGGTTATGGCGCGCCATGGCGACCATGTCGCCCGAGATGTCGGAGCCGAAGATGGTCGGCTCGCTCGGGAGCGGATTGGCCTTGATCGCGGCCTTCATGTCCTGCCAGGCCTGGCGGTTGAAATCGCGGAATTGTTCGAAGGCGAAGCGGCGGCGCGCGCCGGGCGGAATCCCCTGCAGCATCTGGGCCGCTTCGACGAGGATGGTGCCGGAGCCGCACATCGGGTCGAACAGCGGCACGCCCGGCTTCCAGCCGGCCACGCGCAGCATGCCCGCGGCCAGGTTCTCGCGCAGCGGCGCGTCGCCCGTCTCTTCGCGCCAGCCGCGCTTGAACAGCGCTTCGCCCGAGGTGTCGAGGTAGATGATGAAGTTGCGCTGGTCGAGGAAGCCGACGATGCGCATGTCCGGCTCGCGGGTGTTGACCGAGGGGCGCTTGTTGAACTGGTCGCGGAAGCGGTCGCAGACGGCGTCCTTGATCTTCAGGGTGGTGAACTCCAGGCTCTTCAGCGGGGACTTCACGGCGGTGACGTCGACGCGGATGGTGTGCTCGGTGCCGAACCAGTCTTCCCAGGGCTGCTCGAGAACCAGGTCGTAGATGTCGTTTTCGTTGTTGTAGCTGCGCTGGCCCATGCGCATCAGCACCCGGGAAGCGATGCGGGAGTGCAGGTTGACCAGATAGGCATCAAGCAGGGAGCCGGAGCAGTGCACGCCGCCGGGGACCTGGTTGTGCACCTTCAGGGTGGTGCTGAGCTGGGCGATTTCGCCGAGTTCTTCGGCTAGCGCCGCTTCCATGCCGCGCGGGCATGGGCAAAAGTATGAGGCCATGAGGGGTACCCTTTGTCCGTTGAGAAACTATTGAGATAACGCGTCAGCAGCTCCTGCCGATGACGCTACAACTTCTTATTTACCGCTAACCGTAAAACCGTCATCCCGGCCTTCGCCGGGATGACGGTTTTACGGTTAGCGGTACTGAAACTTAGAACGGCTTCACCACCACCAGAATCACAATCGCCAGCAGCAGCAGCACCGGCACTTCATTGAAATACCGGAACCACTTATGGCTGCGCGTATTGACCCCGCGTTCGAACTTTTTCAGCAGCGAACCGCAGGCATGATGGTAGCCGATCGTCACGATCACCAGCGCCAGTTTCGCGTGCAGCCAGCCGCCTTTGATACCGTAGCCGAGCCACAGCCACAGGCCCAGCACCAGCGCCGGCACCATCAGGATCGTGGTGAAGCGGTACAGCCTCCGTCCCATGCCCAGCAGGCGTTCGACCACGGCCGGATTGCTTTCCTGCGCCAGGTTCACGAAGATGCGCGGCAGGTAGAACAGCCCGGCGAACCAGGACGCGATAAAGACGATGTGCAGGGCCTTGATCCAGAGGTACATGCGAATCCTTGTTCTTATTGACGCACTTCGCCGTGACCGAACACGACGTACTTGAGCGAGGTAAGCCCTTCCAGTCCCACCGGACCGCGCGCGTGCAGCTTGTCGTTCGAGATGCCGATCTCCGCACCCAGTCCGTACTCGAAGCCGTCCGCGAAGCGGGTCGAGGCATTCACCATCACCGAGGCCGAATCGACTTCCTTCAGGAAGCGCATCGCACCGCTGAAGTCCTCGGTGATGATCGCGTCCGTGTGCTTCGACGAATAGGTGTTGATGTGGTCGATCGCCTCGTCGATGCCGGCGACGATCTTCACCGCCAGGATCGGCGCCAGGTATTCGGTGCTCCAGTCTTCTTCAAGCGCGGCCACCAGGTGCGGATAGCCCGCCAGGATCGCGAAGGATTCCGGATCGGCGCGCAGCTCGACCTCTTTGGTCTTGTACAGCTCCGCCAGGCGCGGCAGCACGGCCGGGGCGATTTCGCGCGACACCAGCAGGGTTTCCATGGTGTTGCAGGTGCCGTAGCGGTGGCACTTGGCGTTGAAGGCCACCGGCAGCGCCTTCTCCAGGTCGGCCTTGGCGTCGATGTAGACGTGGCAGATGCCGTCCAGGTGCTTGATCATCGGGACCGTGGACTCTTCCATCAGGCGCGCGATCAGGCCCTTGCCGCCGCGCGGGACGATCACGTCCACATACTGCGGCATGGTGATCAGGGCGCCGACGGCGGCGCGGTCGGTGGTGTCGACCACCTGCACCGCGCTAAGGGGCAGCCCGGCCTTCTGCAGGCCTTCGGCCACCAGCCTGGCGAGCGCGCGGTTGCAGTGGATGGCTTCCGAGCCGCCTCGCAGGATCGCCGCGTTGCCGCTCTTGATGCACAGGCCGGCCGCGTCGACCGTCACGTTCGGACGCGCTTCGTAGATGATGCCGATCACGCCCAGCGGCACGCGCATCTGGCCCACCTGGATGCCGGTCGGGCGCACCTTCATGTTCGAGATTTCGCCGATCGGGTCGGGCAGCTCGGCGATCTGGCGCAGGCCGGTCACCATGGTGGCGATGGCCGCGTCGGACAAGGCCAGGCGGTCCAGCAGCGCCGGCGCCAGGCCGTTCGCGCTGGCCGCGTCCATATCTTGCTGGTTGGCCGCGCGCAGGGAAGCCGCTTCGCGTTCGATCGCCTCGGCGATCAGGAGCAGCGCGCGGTTGCGGGTGGCGCCGTCGGCGCGCGCCATGGCGCGCGAGGCGGCCCGGGCCTGGCGGCCGAGGGTGTGCATGTGTGCGGTGATGTCCATCGTGTCGTCCAATTGCGTTGAGATTCGGCGTGCGGGGAATGGATCGGACGACCGGGAAAGCCTAGCGCGCCACCTTCAAGGCCAGCTGCAGCATGGCGTCCCAGGCATCGCCCGCGAACTGCTTCGCGCGCAGGCCCTTGACCATCCGGTCCACCTGCGCCGCGTCCTGCAGCGCTGCCTCGAGCGTGCCGAGCGACACGCGGCGCAGCGCCGGTTCCATCATCCGCTCGCGCGGACCCCAGATCCGGTATTCCTTCAGCAGCGCGCCCAGCGGCCGCCCCTGACTCATCCCGGTCTTCAATTTTAGCAGCGTGCGGATTTCTTCACTGACCGCCCACAAAACCAGCGGCAGCGCCTCGCCCTCGCCCTTCAGGCCTTCCAGCATGCGCGCCAGGCGCGCCGGGTCGCCCGTCAGCATCGCCTCGGACAGCTTGAACACGTCGTAGCGCGCCACGTTGAGCACGGCGTCGTGCACCTGCTCGAAACTCAGCTTGCCCGGTTCGTACAGCAGGCCGAGCTTCTGGATTTCCTGGTGCGCCGCCAGCAGGTTGCCCTCCACGCGGTCGGCAATGAAATCCAGGCTCTGGCGCTCGGCGCTCTGCCCTTGCGCGGAGAGACGCATGCCGATCCAGCCCGGCAGCTGCGCCCTTTCCACATTCGGGATCTCGATGTAGACGGCCGCCTGCTGCAGCGCCGTCACCCAGGAGGACTTGGCGGTCTGCCAGTCCAGCTTGGGCAGGGTGATCAGGGTCAGGTTGTCGGGGCTGAGGTCCTTGGCATAGCTCTGCAGGGCGGCGCTGCCGTCCTTGCCCGGCTTGCCGCTCGGGATGCGCAGCTCGATCAGCTTCTTGTCGCCGAACAGCGATAAAGCCTGGTTGGCCGCCAGCAGTTCCCCCCACTTGAAGCTGCGCTCGACCGTGAGCACGTCGCGCTCGGTATAGCCCTGGGCGCGCGCGGCCTTGCGGATGCGGTCGGCCGCTTCCAGCGCGAGCAGGTGCTCGTCGCTGGTGATCACGTACAGCGGCGCCAGGCCCTTTGCCAGCTGCCCGTCGAGCGCTTCAAGCCGCAACTGCATTACGCATTCACCTCAGGCAGCCGCCGGCTTGATCGCAGCCAGGCGGCGCAGGATCTGCTGCACCAGGTCGGCCTGCATGTCGCGGTACAGCAGCGCTTCTTCCGATTCCTTGGCCAGCACCTGGCTTTCGTCGAAAGCGATGTTGCGGCGCAGGGTGATCTCGGTCGGCGCGAGCAGTTCGCGGTTGTTGGCGTCGCGCACCCGGAACACTAGGGTGTAGCTCAGCGTGTATTCGCGCACCCGGCCCAGGCTGTTGAGCGAGAGGATGGACTTGCCGCGCGTCTCGGACAGCACGTCGAACAAGGCCTGGGCCCTGGACGCGTCCTGCTCGATGCGCACGGTTTCGGCCGCGCGCAGGTTGCGCTTGAGCTCAGTGCCCAGCGGCGAGGTCTCCGGGAAGGACAGCCAGATGCTCTGGAACGGCAGGTTGTACTGGCCGTTCGTACCGCGCAGCTGGAAGCCGCAGCCCGCGAGGACCGCAGCCGCCATCAGCATACACACCAGGGTTCGGATAGCGCGCATTCGCTTACACCACGATGTTGATGAGTTTGCCAGGCACGACGATGACCTTCTTCGGCGTGCCCTCGACGAACTTCTGCACCGCCTCGGAGGCCAGCGCGGCCGCTTCGATGGCCGCCTTGTCGGCATCCTTGGCCACCTTGACCGAGCCGCGCAGCTTGCCGTTCACCTGGATCATCAGTTCGATCTCGGACTGCTCCAGCGCGGCAGGGTCGACTTCCGGCCACTGCACGTTCAGGATGTCGCCGTAGGCCTGGCCATAGCCCAGGTCCTGCCACAGCGCGTGGGTGATGTGCGGCGAGACCGGGTTCAGCAGGCGCAGGAAGATCGAGAAGCCTTCGGCGATCACGGCGTTGGTCGCAGCGCCTTCTTCCAGCTTGGCCGACTCCAGCGTGTTCAGCATCTTCATGCAAGCCGACACCACGGTGTTGTACTGGATGCGCTTCAGGTCGTAGTCGGCCTGCTGCAGCACCTTGTGCACTTCGCGGCGCAGGGTCTTCTGGGCGTCGTCGAGCGTGCCTTCCTGCTTGCCCGCCAGGGCCGCGGCGATGCGCTCGCGCTGCGCGTAGCCATAGGCCCACACGCGGCGCAGGAAGCGGCTGGCGCCTTCGACGCCGCTGTTCGACCATTCCAGGGTCTGTTCCGGCGGCGAGGCGAACATGGTGAACAAGCGCGCGGTGTCGGCGCCGTACTGCTCGATCTGGGCCTGCGGGTCGATGCCGTTGTTCTTCGACTTCGACATCTTCTCGGTGCCGCCCAGTTCCACCGGCTGGCCGTCGGCCTTCAGGATCGCGCTTTGCGGGCGGCCCTTGTCGTCGAAGGTCAGCTCGACGTCGGCCGGGTTGAACCAGGTCTTCTTGCCGGCGGCGTCTTCGCGGTAGTAGGTCTCGTTCAGCACCATGCCCTGGGTCAGCAGGTTCACGAAGGGCTCGTCGAACTTGACCAGGCCGAAGTCGCGCATGACCTTGGTCCAGAAGCGCGCGTACAGCAGGTGCATGACGGCGTGCTCGATGCCGCCGATGTACTGGTCCATCGGCATCCAGTAATCGTTGCGCGCGTCGACCATGGCCTCGTTCGAACCCGGCGAGGTATAGCGCATGTAGTACCAGGACGAGTCGATGAAGGTGTCCATCGTGTCGGTCTCGCGGCGCGCCGGCTTGCCGCACTTCGGGCAGTCGCACTTCAGGAAGGCTTCATCCTTGTTCAGCGGGTTGCCGGTGCCGTCCGGGACCAGGTGTTCCGGCAGCACGACCGGCAGGTCCTGCTCGGGGACCGGCACCGCGCCGCAGTCGCCGCAGTGGATCATCGGGATCGGGGTGCCCCAGTAGCGCTGGCGCGAGATGCCCCAGTCGCGCAGGCGGAAGGTGGTCTTCTTCTCGCCCAGGCCCTGGCCCGCGAGGTCGCCCGCGACCGCATTGACGGCGGCGGTGTAATCGAGGCCGTCGTACTTGCCGGAGTTGATGGTCTTGCCGTGCTCCTTGTCGCCGTACCACTCCTGCCAAGCGTCCAGCGAGAACTCCTGGCCTTCGACGGCCACCACCTGCTTGATCGGCAGGTCGTATTTCTTGGCGAAGCCGAAGTCGCGCTCGTCGTGCGCCGGCACGCCCATCACGGCGCCGTCGCCGTAGGTCATGAGGACGTAGTTGCCGACCCAGACCGGCACCTGCTCGCCGGTCACCGGATGGGTGACGAACAGGCCGGTCGGCATGCCTTTCTTTTCCATCGTCGCCATGTCGGCTTCGATGACGGAACCCATCTTGCACTCGGCGATGAAGGCGGCGAGGTCCGGGTTGTCCTTGGCGGCGTGCTGGGCCAGCGGGTGTTCCGCGGCCACGGCGCAGAAGGTCACGCCCATGATGGTGTCGGCGCGGGTGGTGAAGACCCAGAGCTTGCCGTCGTTGATCAGCTCACCGGCTTCGTCCATGACCACATGCGGGAAGGCGAAGCGCACGCCGGTCGACTTGCCGATCCAGTTGGCCTGCATGATGCGCACGCGCTCCGGCCAGCCCGGCAGCTTGTTGTCGACGTAGTCGAGCAGCTCGTCGGCGTAGTCGGTGATGCGCACGTAGTACATCGGGATCTCGCGCTTCTCGATCAGCGCGCCCGAACGCCAGCCGCGGCCGTCCACCACCTGCTCGTTGGCCAGCACGGTCTGGTCGATCGGGTCCCAGTTCACGGTGCCGGTCTTCTGGTAGATGATGCCCTTCTCGAGCATCTTGAGGAACATCCACTGGTTCCACTTGTAGTATTCCGGCTTGCAGGCGGTCATTTCGCGCGACCAGTCGATGGCCAGGCCCATCGACTCCATCTGCTTCTTCATGTGGGCGATGTTCGAATAGGTCCACTCGCTAGGGGGCACGTTGTTGGCCATCGCGGCATTCTCCGCCGGCATGCCGAACGCGTCCCAGCCCATCGGCATCAGGACGTTGTAGCCGTTCATGCGCAGGTAGCGGTACATCACGTCATTGATCGTATAGTTGCGCACGTGACCCATGTGCAGCTTGCCCGACGGGTAAGGCAGCATCGAGCAGGCGTAATACTTGCCTTTAGGGAAACGCGGGTCGTTCTCGACGGCTTTGTAGGCCTCGATCGACTTCCAGTAGGCCTGGGCGGCCTGTTCGACTTCGGCTGGACTATATTTTTCTTGCATGATTTCTGCAGACGTAATGAGGGTGGAACAGAACATTATACTGGTTCGTTTTGCACTGCGGCGAAGTGCGATGCTGCAGGGATAAGCAGCGGCGGCGACGTTGCTTTTAGCACCACAAAACTAAAGACCGTCATCCCGGCCTTCGCCGGGATGACGGTCTTATGACTGGGGGCGGGTTTTGAGGCCGCGGGGCGGTATTAGTGCAGCGGTCAGTTAGCGCAGCACCAGTTCCAGCGCCGGCTTCTCGCCGTAATCCTCATAGCGCTCGTTGATGCCGCCCACGCAGAAGGCAATCTCTTCCAGCAGGTCCGGCACGACGGCCTTCATCTTGTCGGCATCCGCAATGACGATCTCCAGCACCTCGTTCGGCTTGAGCCGGAACTTGGTCATGTTCTCCTCGTCCCGCAGGTAGCTCATGCAGTCCACCCAGGCATCGATGGAATCCGCATACGACGCCGGAAAGCCGAACGCGCGCCGGCTCTCGGCGTGGAAGGAGGCCTCGTCGACGATGGCCGCGCCGTTCAGTTCCGCGACCGCCATATCAAGCCTTCAGGCCCAGCACGTCCTGCATGTCGTACAAGCCGTTCGGCTTGCCCGCCAGGAAGCGCGCGGCGCGCAGGGAGCCGTGGGCGTAGGTCACGCGGCTGCTCGACTTGTGGCTGATCTCGATGCGCTCACCCGTCCCCAGGAACATGACGGTGTGGTCGCCCACCACGTCGCCGCCGCGCACGGTGGCGAAGCCGATGGTCGACGGATCGCGCTCGCCGGTCACGCCTTCGCGGCCATAGACGGCGCATTCCTTCAGGTCGCGCCCCAAAGCATCTGCGATCACCTCGCCCATCTTGAGCGCGGTGCCCGAGGGCGCGTCCACCTTGTGGCGGTGGTGCGCTTCGACGATCTCGATGTCGTAGCCTTCCGAGAAGCTCCTGGCCGCCATTTCCAGCAGCTTGAGGGTGACGTTCACGCCCACGCTCATGTTCGGGGCGAACACCACGGCGGTCTTCTCGGCCGCGGCGCGGATCGCGGCCTTGCCGGCCTCGTCGAAGCCGGTGGTGCCGATCACCATCTGCTTGCCGTTGGCGGCGCAGTATGCCAGGTGATGCAGGGTGCCTTCCGGGCGCGTGAAGTCGATCAGCAGGTCGGCCTTGGCCAGCGCGGCGGCCAGGTCGGACTGGATGATCACGCCGGTCAGCTGGCCGGCGAAGGCGCCGGCATCCATGCCGATCGCCGTCGAACCGGCGACGTCCAGCGCGCCCGCCAGTTCCGCGTCCGGCGCGGCCTGGATGGCTTCGATCAGCATGCGGCCCATGCGGCCGCTGGCGCCTGCAACGGCGATCTTCAGCGGTGCGCTCATGGCTGGATCACAGGTGCGCCGCCGACCTTGACCGGTTCGACCGGGCGGGTCTCGGGCTTGTTCTTCGGGATCCTGGCCGGGCCGGCGATGCGGTCGATGTAATCGCGCTCGCTCGGCAGGTTGCCGCCTTCGAAGCGCTCGACCACGTCGTTCTTGAAGTAGACGGTCACGCGGCTGGTGGTCAGCTCGCCGTTGCCGCGCGCCAGGTAGAACGGGTAGTCCCAGCGGTCGCCGTGGAACATGTCGGTCAGCAGCGGGCTGCCGAGGATGAAGCGCACCTGGTCGCGGGTCTGGCCCACCTTCAGCTGGCTTAGCATCTCCTGCGAGACGAAGTTACCTTGCTGGATGTCCGGACGGTAGGGCGAGAACACCCACAGGAATTTCTGCAGCTTGGTGACCGTCGTGGTCTGCGCGCCCGCATTGGCGGCCGCGGCCGATTTTTCGGCGGCGGCAGCGGCGGCGGCCGGGTCCGTATTCACCGGCGCTGCCGGACGCGTCTGGTTGCGCCAGCTGGCGCAGCCCGAGAGCATCAGGGTGCACGCGAGGCCTGCCGCGAGGGCAGCCCGGGCGGAGAATCGATGAAAAACGGCATGTTTGACGCGCATAGATAACCTCAAAACGTTTGAGCGGGAGCTCCAAAACGCTATATCATAAAGCACTCCGCCAAACTACGAGCAACAAACATGAGTAACAACCCGACCGACCTGAAGGCCAGCGGCCTGAAGGCTACCCTGCCGCGACTGAAAATCCTGGAGATTTTCCAGAACAGCGAAGTGCGGCACCTGACGGCGGAAGACGTCTACAAGATTCTCCTGGCCGATAACATGGACGTGGGCCTGGCGACTGTCTACCGGGTCCTGACCCAGTTCGAGCAGGCCGGCCTGCTCAACCGCAACCACTTCGAGACGGGCAAGGCCATTTATGAGCTGAATGCCGGGTCGCACCATGATCACCTGGTGTGCCTGGATTGCGGACATGTCGAGGAGTTCTACGACGAAGAGATCGAATCGCGCCAGCACAAGATCGCGACCGAGCGCGGGTACAAGATCGCCGAGCATGCGCTGGCGATTTATGGGAATTGTGTGAAGGTGAATTGTCCGAGGAAGCAGTAAATACGCTTTTCGGCTGATCGGCGAACTTGGATCCCGGCCTTCGCCGGGATCCAAGTTCATCAGCACGCCACGAGCGTGCTTTTTTACGGCTGGCTCAACGCATTCGACAGCAGCTTCGCCGTAATATCCACAATCGGAATCACCCGCTCGTACGCCATGCGCGTCGGCCCGATCACCCCCAGGGTCCCGACGATCCGCCCATTGACCTCATACGGCGCCGTCACCACGCTCATCTCGTCCATCGGCACCAGCTTCGACTCCCCGCCGATGAAGATCTGCACCCCGCCCGCCTTGCTGGACACGTCCAGCAGCTGCATCAGCCCGGTCTTCTGCTCGAACATCTCGAACATCTGGCGCAGCGAAGTCATGTTCGACGACAAATCCGACACCGACAGCAGGTTGCGCTCGCCGGCGATCACCATGTCGTCGCCCTCGGCCATCGCCTCGCTGCCCGCCTCCACCGCCGCCTGCATCAGGCGGCCCATGTCGTCGCGCAGCTGGCGCAGTTCGCCCGTCAGGCGGGCGCGCACCTCGTCGAAGGTGAGGCCGGCGTAGTTCTGGTTCAGGTAATTGGCCGACTGGGTCAGCTGGCCCGGCGTGTAGTCCACGTCGGTCAGCAGCAGGCGGTTCTGCACGTCGCCGCGCGGGTCGACGATCACCAGCAGAATCCTTTTCTCAGACAAACGGAGGAATTCGATCTGCTGGAACACTGATTCGCGGCGCGGGCTCTGCACCACGCCGGCGAACTGCGACAGCGAGGACAGCATTTGCGCCGCGTTGGCGATGATCTTCTGCGGCTGCTGCACCGGCAGGCGCATGCGCTCGGCGGCGACCGCCTGCTCGTCGATGTGCTGCACGGTCAGGAGGGTGTCCACGAACAGGCGGTAGCCGCGCGGCGTCGGAATGCGCCCGGCCGAGGTGTGCGGGCTGGCCACATAGCCCATCTCTTCGAGGTCCGCCATGATATTGCGGATCGTGGCCGGCGACAGGTCCAGGCCGGAAATCTTCGACAGCGCGCGCGAACCTACCGGCTGGCCGTCGGCGATATAGCGTTCGACGAGCGCTTTGAGCAGGGTTTGTGCACGGTTATCGAGTTGCATGATTCTTGGAAGCAAAAGAGTTGCTGCCTATATTATAGATAGGTGGGGACGCGAGACGGCAAGCGCAAGCCCGGCGCTGCGCCAGCTCAAGCATCAATGGTGCTCGCGCCTGAGCCAGGCTATCAGCCCGTCCAGGCTCGTCACCTCGGCGTCGGGCTGCACCAGGTGGGGGATCTCGTTGCGCTTGCCGACCCGGTTCATCCAGACGGCGCGCAGGCCGGCGCGCTGGGCGCCCTGGACGTCGAGCAGCAGGTCGTCGCCCACGTACACCGCCTCGGAAAAGCGCACGCCGAGCGCCGCGCAGCCGGCCTGGAAGATCTCGGGAGCGGGCTTGGCCTTGCCGAAGCTGTGGGCGGCGACCGAGGCGTGGAAGTGGCGCGCCAGGCCGATGGTCTCCAGGTCGGCGTTGCCGTTGGTCACGGAACCGATCAAGACCCGGCTCTTCAGGCGCAGCAGGCCGGGCACCACATCGTCGTAGGGAATCACGGCATTGCGCGCGGCAAAGAACTCGACCATGGCCAGCTCGACCTTGGCGGTATCCTCGCCCGCCTGCTCGAAGGCCGCGATCAGGCCGGCGCGGCGCAGGGCGCCCAGGTCGAGCTGGAATTCGGGCCGGCTGGCGAGCAATTCCAGGCGCGCCTGGCGCAGGGTCTCGATCGTGTATTGCTGGGCCACGCGCGGCGCGTGCCGGGCCAGCCAGGCGTACAGGATCTTTTCTGCTTCGATGATCACGGGCGCGATCGGCCACAGGGTGTCGTCAAGATCGAACAGAACGGCTTTTGGCCAGGGTCTCGTCATGGTGCATGGGGGAGAGGGAGTCTCCCCAAGCATAGCGAGCCGGTCCTCGAAAATCAATCGCGTGCAGACGTGGTTACACCGTGATACAAAGGCAAATGGACCAGCTGCTTGCCAAATGGACTAAAATGTTGGGCGATTTTGTCTCATCCTTCCCTGATTTGGCTTTTTTCCCGTCCGATATTTTGGAGTAAGTACATGAAGAGTTCCTACCTGCGTGCCGGCGCCGTGCTGGCATGCACGCTTGCGCTGTCCGCCTGTGGCGGTGGCAGTGATGGCGAGCTCGCCATCGGCGGCAACTTCACCGGCGTCACCAAGACCGGCCTGGTCCTGACCCTCAACGGCGGCTCGGATTACGCCGTCACCCCGACCACGAGCGGCGCCGGCACGTACTACTTCCCGAATCTGGTGGAAACCGATTCCCAGTACAACGTCGAAGTCAAGACCACCCCGGACAACGTCGAGAAATGCGACGTCGTCGGCGCCAGGGGCCGCGCGGTCTTCGCGACCAACCGCGTGGACGTCGTCTGCACCTTCAAGACGCACGCCTTGGGCGGCAGCATCGGCAACCTGACCGGCAGCGGCCTGGTGCTGGTCAACGGCTCGGACCGCGTGGCGGTGGCCGCCGGCGCGACCAGCTTCGCCATGGCCAAGGTGCCGCAGGACGGCGTGTACGGCGTCGCGATCCTGACCCAGCCGGCCGGCCAGACTTGCACGATTGCCAACGGCACCGGCAAGATGGGCGCCGCCGGCATCAACAACCTGGCCGTTACCTGCACCCCGTAAATTCTCCTGGAGTCATTCATGAAGTCTTCCCTGATCCGTCCGGCGCTCGCGCTGGCGCTGGCCCTGGGTCTGTCCGCCTGCGGCGGCGGCGGCAAAGCCGAGTTCACCGTGGCGGGCACCGCCAAGGGCCTGATCTATCCAGGCCTGACCCTGTCGACCAACGGCATGACCATCACCGTCAATCCGCCGGCCACGCCGGGCGCCGACGTGAGCTATTCCTTCCCGAACAAGCTCGAGTACGGCGACGAGTACAACGTCAAGATCGACGCCGAGCCGGCGCACCAGAACTGCGGCTTCGCCCAGACCTACCGCGATCCGATCAACCGGGACACGGCCGGCCGCCTGGAAAAGATCAATGTCATCGTCGAGTGCGGCATTGACCTGCATACCGTCGGCGGCTCCGTGACCGGCCTGACCGCGGACGGCCTGGTGATGACCAACGGCAGCACCGGCGGCACCGTCACCCTGCTCAAGGGCGCGACCAGCTACGCATTCGGGGCGCCGGTGGCCTACGGCATCACCTACGGCGTGACCATCCTGACCCAGCCAACCGGCCTGACCTGTACGGTGGCCAACGGCGTCGGCACCATGGGCGACGAAGACGTGAAGAACGTCAACGTGAACTGCGTTGCGAATCCCTGATCAGATATACGCAATTCTTATGTCGAGTATTTGAAAGAGAAATTGGACTTATATGCTGTAACGCAGCATACTTGCTCCTGTCTCCTCCAACTCTCCTCAGAAAAGAATTGGATTTAGCCCGCCCTCCAAGGCGGGCTTTTTTTTGCCCGCGCGCCTGGGAGAGGGAGCCCGGAGCCAAACTCAGCGCGCGGCGCTGACCTTCACCACGGCGACCTTGCTCATGCCGACCGAGACCTGGGCGGCGTAGTTGTCGGCGGCCTTTTCGGTCGCGGCCACCGCATAGCTGCTGCCGCCGACGACGATCAGGGCTGCGAGGAAGACGGCTTCCATATTCTTGAGGACGTTCATGATGTGCTCCTTCGGTAAGTGGTGTGAGCCAGATCGGCTGTCGATGGAAGCACTATAGGAAAAGGCGGGGCCAGGCTCCAGCGCCGTGCGACGGACTGCGGAAAAGCCAGGCTGGAATGGGGAAAACGCGCGATGACGTGCGCTTGTGCGGCGCAATAACGCGGCGGTTCGACGCGCGGACGGCAAGCCGTCCACGCCAGGGAAAGTTCAGAGCAAGTTGGCCAGCGCCACGTACTGTTCGAGGCCCACGGCTTCCGGACGGGCGCCCGGATCGATGCCGGCTTCGACCAGCTGGGCTTCGGTGAACATGCCGGCCACGCAGTTGCGGATCACCTTGCGGCGCTGCGAGAAGGCCTTGGCCACCACCTGCTCCAGCTTGGCGCCGTCGCAGGCCAGCCGTTCGCGCTTGGGGATCATGCGCACGATCGCCGAATCCACCTGCGGCGGCGGGTCGAAGGCCTCGGGCGGGACGATGAACAGCAGCTCCATGTCGTAGCGCCACTGCAGCATCACCGACAGGCGGCTGTAGGCCTTGGTGCCCGGCTCGGCCACCATGCGCTCCACCACTTCCTTCTGCAGCATGAAATGCTGGTCCTCGACCACGGATGCGAACTCGGCCAGGTGGAACAGCAGCGGGCTGGAGATGTTGTACGGCAGGTTGCCGACCACGCGCAGCCTCTGCCCTTCCGGCACGGGAATCGAACCGAAGTCGAACTTGAGCGCATCGCCCGAGTGCACCGTGAGGCGCTCGCGCGGATAGGCTTTTTCCAGGCGCGCCACCAGGTCGCGGTCCAGCTCGACCACATGCATGTGGTCGAGGCTCTTGAGCAGCAGCGCCGTCATCGCCGCCAGGCCCGGGCCGATCTCGACCATCGCCTCGCCGCGGCGCGGCCCGATGGCGTCGATGATGTTGTTCAGGACGTGGGCATCGGTCAGGAAGTTCTGGCCGAAGCGCTTGCGTGCGACGTGTTTCATTCTTGCTTTCTGTTAGGTCTTCTTGGAGGCGGCCACCATGAGCATGGCGGCGCGGATCGCCTCTTCCATGCTGCCGCAATCGGCCAGGCCCAGCCCCTGGGCGGCCAGGTCGAGCGCGGTGCCGTGGTCGACCGAGGTGCGGATCAGCGGCAGCCCGAGGGTAACGTTGATGCCGCGCCCGAAGGTGGCGTACTTGAGCACCGGCAGGCCCTGGTCGTGGTACATCGCCAGCACGCAGTCGGCGTCCTTCAGGTAGCGCGGCTGGAACAGGGTGTCGGCCGGATAGGGGCCGCGCGCATCGATGCCGCGCTTGCGCGCGCCCTCCAGCACCGGCGCGATGACCTCGATTTCCTCGCGGCCCAGGTAGCCGTTCTCGCCCGCGTGCGGGTTCAGGCCGGTGACCAGGATGACGGGCCGGGCGATGCCGAACTTGGCGCGCAGGTCGGCGTCGATGATGTCGATCACCCGGGCCAGGCTGTCGCGCGTGATCGCATCCGGCACGTCCTTGAGCGGCAGGTGGGTGGTGGCCAGCGCCACCCGCAGGTAAGGCTGGTCCTGGCCGGGCGAACCGGCCAGCATCATGACCACCTTGGGCGTGCCGGTCTTCTCGGCCAGGTATTCGGTGTGGCCGGAAAACGCGATGCCGGCGTCGTTGATGGTGCTCTTCTGGAGCGGCGCGGTGACGATGGCGTCGAACCAGCCGCATTGCGCGCCTTCGATGGCCAGGTCGAGCGTGGCCAGCACCGCGCGGCCGTTCTCGGCGTCGAGCGCGCCCGGGGTCACGTGGGCCGCCAGCGGCACATCGATCACGGCCAGGCGTCCAGCGCCGAAGTGCGGCAGGCCGCCGTTGCGCAGGGCCTGGGTCGACAGCGCCGACAGGCGGATCTCCGGGTCGATCAGGCTGGCGGTGAGCGCCAGGAAGGCCGCGTCGCCGATCAGGACGCAGTTGGCCTGGTGGCGCAGCGCCCACGCCGCCCGGATCGAGATTTCAGGACCGATGCCGGCCGGTTCGCCGACCGTGACGGCAAGCGTCGGCCGGGGCGCGAGCGGCGCGGCCATGGGCTTACTGCTCCTCGCGGAACTCGACGTAGGCGCGGTCGCGGACCTGGCGCAGCCAGTCTTCCATCGCTTCCTGCATCTTGCGCTCGCGGATGACGTTGCGCGCGACGTTGCGTTCCTTCTGCTGGGTCACGTCCTGGCTCTTGCGCTCGACCACCTGGATCAGGTGGAAGCCGAACGGCGACTGGATCACGTCCGAGATTTCGCCCGGCTTGAGGTTGTTCATCGCGCTCTCGAATTCCGGCACGGTGTCGCCCGGTTCCAGCCAGCCCAGGTCGCCGCCCTTGCTGGCCGAGCCGTCCTGCGAGTGCAGGCGCGCCAGGTCCTCGAAGGTGCCGGCGTTGTTGGCCATCTTTTCCTTCAGTTCCAGCAGCTTGCGCTTGACCTCGCCCTCGGTCATGGTCGGGGTGGGCTTGAGCAGGATGTGGCGCGCGCGGGTCTGCTGCACCACCGCCTTGTCGTTCGATTCGGCCAGCGAACGCTTGTTGCTCATCTTGAGGATGTGGAAGCCGACGTTGGTCTTGATGATCTGGGTGACCTGGCCCGGCTGGATCTTGCGCAGCTCGCCGGCGAACACCGGCGGCAGGCGGTCCGGGTCGCGCCAGCCGATGTCGCCGCCCTTCAGGGCATCCGGGGCGTCCGAATAGGTGGCGGCGGTCTTGGCGAAGTCGGCGCCGGTGCGCAGCTGGCGCATCACTTCCTCGGCGCGCGCGCGGCGTGCGGCGATCTGCTCGGGCGAGGCGTTCTCGGGCACGCGCACCAGGATCTGGGCCAGCTCCATCTCGACCTTCTCGGCCGCGGCGGCCTTGCTTGCCGCCAGGTAGGTGTCGACCTCGGCTTCCGAGATCTGGATCTTGCTGTCGACCTCGTGCTCGCGCAGGCGCTGCAGCATGATCTCGTTGCGGATGTCTTCGCGGAACTGCCCGTAGGTCAGGCCCTCTTTTTCCATCTGGTTGCGCAGATCCTGCAGCGACATCTTCTGGCCTTCGGCGATGCGGGCGATAGTGGCGTCCAGGGTGCGGTCATCGACGCGCACGCCCATTTCCTTGGCCAGCTGGAGCTGGGCGCGCTCGACGATCATCGACTCGACCACCTGGCGTTCCAGGGTCGCCTGGTCCGGCAGCTGGGCGCCGCGCGCCTTCAGGTTCTGCGCGATCTGGGCCACGCGGTTCACGACTTCGTTCCTGGTGATCACTTCGTCATTGACGACGACGTGGATCGAGTCGACCACCTTGGCGTTGGCGGACGCAGGCGGCAGGAAGCCGCCGCCCGCCTTGGCCGCCGGCGCGGCCGTGGCGGCAGGCGCCTTGGCCTGGGCCAGCACCTGGCCGCTGGTGAGCGCGCACAGCAGCGCCGCGGCGAGCGAGAAGGCTCGCGTGTTCTTGTGCAAACGGGTAGTACGCATCATCTGGAAAGCACTCATTCAGGATGTTTCAATCACGGGCGGCCGACATTCGTGTTCAGCCGCGTATAGCCCGGGATGCTCTTGTTGAACGTCTCGAGCGGGTTGCCCAAGCCAAGGCGCGACAGGCCATTGAGCTCGAGCTGGAAGAAGATCGGCGTCGACGTGGTCTGGGCCGCGGTCACGAAACGCTGCGCACCCATCCGGAACACCCAGCAGTCGGCCTTGTATTCGAGACCGACCAGGCTCTCGATCAGCTTGCCGCCTCGCGAGGGGTTGGTCGCCTGGCCCACGCCATAGGACCGCAGCGCATAGCTGATCCGGCCCACGCCGTACCAGCGCTGCGAGATCGGCCACTGCGCCGACAGGTCGATGTTGCGGAAGCTGTCGCGCTGATAACGGTATTCCGCGTTCACCACCTTCATCCGTCCCGGCAGCCACTGTACCCCCGCATTCGAGCTGTACAGGCTACTGCCGGTTGCGTCGTATTGTACGCCGCTATCGAAGCTCCAGGTCTCGGAAATGCGGCCCGAGGCCGCCAGCAGCACGTCCGAGCGGCTCTGGTGGCTCGCTTCGCCCGGCAGGCGCACGCGCGGCTCCTCGAAATACAGGCGCTGGCCGAAAGCCAGGCGCAGGCGCTCGGCGCCGTCCGGCTGGATGAAGCGCGAGACCACGGCGGCGGTGAGCTGGTTGGCGTCCGACACCCGGTCCAGGCCCACGTAGCGGTTCTCGCTGAACAGCTGGGCGTAGTTGAAGCCGGCGCGGCCGGTGTCGAACACCGGGATGTCGTCCTGGTTCTTGTACGGCGTGTACACATAGAACAGGCGCGGCTCCAGGGTCTGGGTGACGGCGCGCCCGAACAGCGAGCCGTCGCGCTCGAACACCATGCCGCTGTCGAGCGAGAAGGTGCCGACCGTGCGCGACAGCTTGGTCGGCAGGCGGCTGCCGTCCGGGCGCAGGCCGCCGCCCGCGATGTGGTCGTAGTCGACGTCGTACTTGGCGGCGTTGGCGATCAGCTTGGGCGTGATGAACCAGCCGGGACGCACGATCGGGTAGCTGATCTGGCCCACCGCCACGGCGCGGTTGCCGCGCACGAAATCCGGATGCCAGAAACGGGTCGCCTCGGCGTCCACCGCCCAGTCGAAGCCGGCCACGTCGTAGCGGCCGGCGTGGAAGTTAATCTGCGGCAGGCGGTCGTAGGGACGCGGCACCGTCAGGCTCGGGTTGGTGGCCGCGGCCGGGTCCTGCAGCACCTGGTAGTTCTGGGCGCGCGCGGCCAGGCTCCAGTACTGGCCCACGTAGTCGGTGCGCAGCTCGCGCAGCAGCTGGCGCTCGGCCGAGTTCGAGACCGAACGCGAGAAGTCGGACGGGTATTCGTCGTCCGAGGCGCCATGCAGGTTCCAGCCGAACGACCAGTTGGGACGGATCGCCTGGTTGTGCAGCGAGTCGGCGCGCCAGCGCGTGGTGTCGGTCTTGCGGTCGCTCGGCAGCACCTCGATATGGGTCTCGCCGTTGTAGGTCGTGCCCAGGTAGCGGCCGGTCGCGCCCAGCTGCAGGCCGCGGTCGAACATCATGCGCGGGTACAGGGTCAGGTCGCGGTTGGGCGCGATGTTGACGTAGTACGGGACCATGATCTCGGCCTTGCCCTGCGAGCCGAAGCCCACCGAGGGCGGCAGCCAGCCGGAGCGGCGTTCGCCCGAGAGCGAGAACGAAAGCGCGGGCGTGCCCAGGATCGGCACGTCCTTGAAATAGATGACGGTCTTGCCGGCCACGCCGACATCGCGCCCGCTGTCCAGGCGCAGGGTGCTGGACTTGAGGTACCAGTCCGGGTCCGGGCCTTCGCAGGTGCTGTAGGTACCGTTGCGCACCACGGCCTGGTTCTCGCCCAGGAAGTCGATGCGGTCGGCGCGGCCCTGGCCGTTGGTCGCCTCCAGGCGGTACTGGGGATGCAGCACCCAGCCCTTGCCGGTCTCGAGGTTCAGCTGCAGCGCATCGCCCTTGTAGCGGTCGCCGAAGCGCCACATGTTGACGTTGCCGCTGGCCGTGACTTCGTCCTCGATCCGCATGTAGCAGGCGGTATCGGCGGTGATGCCGGTCTGGCCACGCTGGATCTCGACATTGCGGTCCAGGTTCAGCTGGCGGTCGGGCCGGCCGCTGATGTCCTCGGCCTTGATGACAATCGGTAAATCCTGGTCTTCATTCTGTGGCGTGGGGGAAACACTCTGTGCCCATGCGGGCGCCGCGGCAGCGGAGACCAAAGCATAGAGCGCGAGCGTCTGCCGCGGGGGGAAAGGTTGGGCCGTAAACCAGCTCATGGACGTTCAGCGTGCGCCATAAAGGGCGGTATTTTTTGAATGAATCCCTTATTATAGGGGAATTACCTCAACCAACCGGATTCACCAGGCTGCTTCATGTCTTCTTTGTATCAAACCTCCCCTACTTCCGCCGACCGGGATGCACGCCTGGCGCAGCTGAACGCATGGCTGGCGACGACCGGCCTGGTGGACGTGGGGACCGGCCGTCCGGCATCCGCGGACGCCAGCTTCCGCCGCTACTTCCGCTACGACGTCACCCCCGCGCTGCAGGATAAACTGGGCGCCACCCTGGTCGCCATGGACGCCCCGCCCGAGCGCGAGAACGTCCCGGCCTTCATCCACGTGCAGGGCCTGCTGACCGAGGCCGGCGTCCATGCGCCGGCGATCGTCGCGCGCAAGGTCGAAGACGGCTTCCTGCTGCTGTCCGACCTGGGCACCACCACCTACCTGTCGCGCCTGAACCCGGACAACGCGGCCTTCATGTATTCGGACGCCGTCGACGCCCTGATCAAGTTCCAGCTGGCCAGCCAGCCGGGCGTGCTGCCCGAGTTCGACCGCGCCTTCGTGCTGCGCGAGATGAATTTGTTCCCCGAGTGGTACATCGGCCGCCACCTGAACGTGACCCTGGACGAGAAGCAGCAGGCGCAACTCGACAAAGTATTCGAGGCGATCACCGCCAACGTGCTGGCGCAGCAGCAGGTCTACATGCACCGCGATTTCCATTCGCGTAACCTGATGTTCCTCGACCAGGGCAACCCGGGCGTGCTGGACTTCCAGGACGCGGTCTACGGCCCGGTCACCTACGACCTGGCTTCGCTGCTGCGCGACGCCTATATCCAGTGGGACGAAGAGATCGTGCTGGACTGGGTGGTGCGCTACTGGCAAAGCGCCAAGCAGGTGGGCCTGCCGGTCAATCCGGACATCGACGCCTTCTACCGCGACTTCGAATTCATGGCGCTGCAGCGCCACCTGAAGATCCTCGGCATCTTCTGCCGCCTGAACTACCGCGACAGCAAACCGGTCTACATGGGCGACCTGCCCACCGTGATGGACTACGTGCGCAAGACGGCCAACCGCTATACCGAACTCAAGCCGCTGCTGCGCCTGCTCGATTCGCTCGAGAACAAGGGCCCGCAGGTCGGCTACACCTTCTGACGGATACTCCATGAAAGCGATGATTTTCGCCGCCGGCCGCGGCGAGCGCATGCGCCCGCTCACCGATTCCTGCCCCAAGCCCCTGCTCAAGGTGCGCGGGCGTCCGATGATCACCTGGCACGTGCTGAACCTGGTGCGTGCCGGGATCAAGGACATCGTCATCAACCACTCCTTCCTGGGCCACATGATCGAGGAAGAGCTGGGCGACGGCAGCCGCTACGGCGCGCGCATCGTCTACTCGCACGAGCCCACCCCGCTGGAAACCGCGGGCGGCATCGCCAACGCCCTGCACCTGCTGGGCGACGAGCCTTTCCTGGCCGTGTCGGGCGACATCTATGCGCCCTACTTCGATTTCTCGCAGGTGTTCGACGTCCTCAAGGACAAGGACATGCTGGGCATCCCCTACCCGGAAGACAAGCGCGACATCGCCTGGCTGTGGCTGACGCCGAATCCCTGGCACAACCCGGAGGGCGACTTCGCGCTCGACATGTACACCTTGCGCAATGACGGCCCGACCAAGTGGAACTTCGCCGGCATCGGCGTCTACCGTCCCGAGATGTTCGACGGGATCAAGGCCGGCGAATTCGTCAAGTTCGGTCCCCTGATGCGCAAGTACATCGACCAGGGCCGCGTGGGCGGCGAGCTGTACGAAGGCCAGTGGGTCAACGTCGGCACCGTGCGCCAGCTGGAAGAACTCAACGCGCCGCTGGGCACCGTGGTGCGCGTCGCGCCATGACGCAAGGCGCCGCCTGCTATTCTGAACGCCGTGCGCGCCTGGCTGCGCAGATGCAGCCAGGCGCGGTGGCGGTGCTGGCCACCGCGCCGGAAGTGGCGCGCAACAGCGATACCGAGTATCCCTACCGCCACGACAGCTATTTCTATTACCTGACCGGCTTCTCCGAGCCCGAGAGCGTGCTGGTGCTGCTTGCGGCCCAGGGCGACCAGCCTGCCCGCTCGATCCTGTTCTGCCGCGAGAAGAACCTGGAACGCGAGATCTGGGATGGTTTCCGCTACGGTCCCGAAGCGGCGCGCATCGCCTTCGGCATGGACGAGGCCTACCCGATCGGCGAGCTCGATGCGAAGATGGCGTCCCTGCTCGCGAACGTCCCTGCCCTCTACTACGCCCTGGGCCACAGCGCCGCGCTGGACGCCCAAGTGGCCGGCTGGCTGAAAGCCGTGCGCGCCCAGGGCCGCAGCGGCGTCACCGCGCCCGGCACGACCCACCACCTGCTCGGCATCCTCGACGAGATGCGCCTGCTGAAGGACGCGCAGGAGCAAGGCCTGATGCAGCGCGCCGCCGTCATCAGCGCCCAGGCCCACACGCGCGCCATGCGCGCCGCCCGTCCCGGCATGTATGAGTACGAACTCGAGGCCGAACTGCTGCACGAATTCCGCCGCAACGGCGCCCAGTTCCCGGCCTATACCCCCATCGTCGCCTCGGGCGCGAACGCCTGCGTGCTGCACTACAACGCCAACAACCGGCAGATGCTGGACGGCGAGCTGGTGCTGATCGACGCCGGCTGCGAATTCGACGGCTACGCGGCCGACATTACGCGCACCTGGCCCGTCAACGGCCGCTTCAGCACGGCGCAACGGCGCTTGTATGAACTGGTGCTGCAGGCGCAGTCGAGCGCCTTCGCCGCCATCGTGCCGGGCCAGCCCTACAGCGCCATGCACGACGCCGCGGTACAGGTGCTGGCGCAGGGCATGCTCGACCTGGGCCTGCTCGACAAGGGCAAGTTCGGCTCGGCCGAAGCCGTGATCGCCGAGCGCGCCCACCAGCAGTTCTACATGCACGGCACCGGCCACTGGCTGGGCATGGACGTGCACGACGTCGGCGCCTACCGCGACGTGCACGCCGCCGGCAAGCCTTCGCGGCCGCTGGCGCCGGGCATGGCGGTGACCGTGGAGCCGGGCATCTACGTGCGTCCGGCCGAAGGCGTGCCGGAGGAATTCTGGCATATCGGCATCCGCATCGAGGACGACGTGATCGTCACCGACAACGGCTGCCAGGTCCTGAGCAGCGCCGCGCCCAAGGGCGTGGACGAGATCGAAACCCTGATGCGGGAGGCGCAATGAGCGGCGAGGTCCTCGAATTCGACGTCGCGGTCTGCGGCGCGGGGCCCGTGGGCCTGGCGCTGGCCGCCTTCCTGGTGCGCCGCGGCGTGCCGGGCGAGCGCATCGTGCTCATCGACGGCAAGTCGCTCGGCCAGGCGATCTCGGACCCGCGTTCGATCGCGCTGTCCTGGGGCAGTGTGCAATTGCTGGAGGAAGTCGGCGCCTGGCCACTGGCGGCGACGCCGATTCACCAGATCCACGTCTCGCGCCGTGGCCAACTGGGGCGCAGCCTGATGGATCGTCATGAGCATGGGTTGCCGGCGCTGGGTTATGTCACCCGCTACGGCGAGGTCGTGGACGCGCTGGCGCGCGCCTGCGACCGCGCGGGCGTGGCCGTGCTGCGGCCGGCGCGCGTGGCGTCCTTCGACGAACAGGGCGACGGCGTCAATCTGCAGCTGGATGACGGACGCATGGTGAAGACGCAGGTGGCGGTGCAGGCCGAGGGTGGGGTCTTTGGTCAGCAGGATGACAAGGCGCAGCGCCGCGACTACGAGCAGACCGCCGTGATCGCACGCGTAACGGTCAGCCAGCCGGCGGTGCATCGCGCCTTCGAGCGCTTCACCGACGAAGGCCCGCTGGCCCTGCTGCCGCAGGATGGGGGCGACGGCCACCAGTATGCGCTGGTGTGGTGCATGCGTCCGGAACGCGCCGGGTCGGTGCTGGAGCTGGGCGACGACCGCTTCCTGGAGCAGCTGGGCGAGGCCTTCGGCTCGCGCCTGGGGCGCTTCACCTCGGTCTCGCCGCGTGTCGCTTTCCCCTTAGGACTGAATGCCGAAGCGCGCGCCACCGGGCGTACTGTCGCAATCGGCAATGCCGCGCAAACGCTTCACCCGGTTGCTGGGCAGGGCCTGAACCTCGGCTTGCGCGACGCCGCCGTGCTGGCGCGCGAATTGGGGCGCGAGGTGAGTTCCGAGGCCATCGGCAATTTCATGAGTGCCCGTGCGCAGGACCGCAAGCTGACGATCGGGATGACCGACGTCATGGCGCGTGCCTTCGTTGGCGGTGGGCCGCTGCAACCGCTGCTGGGCCTGGGGCTGGCCGCTCTCGACCTCGTCAAACCTGCTCGCATGCTGCTTGCGGACATGATGATGTTTGGCCGCCGCTAACCCGCTCAAATGAGGGGCAGCGTCGAATTGTTGGCAACATATCGGAAGTTGCCACTTAATTAGGCACCACCCCTAATTATCTCCTGGTCGATTGTCCAGTAATTCGCCCCTGTTTCTCATTACCCCGGCTGCTCGCTTTCAGGCTGCAAAAAAACCCATGATAATTGCGGCCCCGGGTGACAAGAAAAGCATAAGCCTTGTAAACTTCAGCCGAAACCTTAATCCGGTCGGGTAGCCCGGTTTCGGAAGACTACTATCAAATAGGATCTTTCCAATTGCAATGGAGTTCCTCATACCAATGCCACCCTTAAATCCCAAGCTTTTGGCATATTCCTTGTCAAACTCGGCAATCGAAGACAACACACGTCTCGCATTGAAATAATAAATGGCGACATAAATTACCATAAGGGTGATTACATCCCGCGCATGCATTGCTGTTTTCCCTTCCTCTTCTCATTAGTAGAATGTAGAGCCCTTGGCATCGACACCCGCGTCTTTGAAATCGATGGTTTCGATCCTGTCGAGCCGAAGCAGAAGGCCCTCCAAAATCTGAAATTGTGCAGCAATATTTCCGCAAGTTCATGCTTAATGAATAAGCAAGTCAGTTCAAACGCCGTGTCAGCTGCTTGCGTTTCTTCATAGCGGGCTGTATAAAAACCGGTTATAGCACTTTTCTTTTTAACATTGAAGAGCCCCCAGAGCAATGGCAGATCGTAGGCAATTTCTACTTTCAATCCATCGCCTTCCATGCGGATCATGAACCAAGCCATCGTGGTTTTGACCCCGCATCGCTCGTCCAGCCCCAATCCAAAAACATATTTCTTGTAGCTTCCCTTGACGAAGTATCGCCAAAGGTAGAAACGGAAAACCCTTGCGCCACCAAATGGCGCACAGCAGACCGGTCAACGGTTTGACTGAAGGCAAATACGATTGTGCCCAAAGGCCCACCAAAGTCGGGAAAGAGCCTGAGTATCAATGGAAGTCCCATCAGGAAGATTGGCGTTATAGCCAATCACAATTCGCACACCCAACTTCTTGGCAGCACGCGCCATATCTTCTTGCATGCAGTTCATCACGATGGATTTGAGATAGGCAGGCTCCGAGAGAGTTCTTCGACCGCGTGTAAAACGGGGTCAGGTCTGGCAATCGGACACGACCTCAACCATTGTAAAACGGGGTCAGGTCTCGTGTAAAACGGGGTCATAAAACGGGGTCAGGTCTGGCAATCGGACACGACCTCAACCATCGGCCGGCTACTTCGCACCCGATTGGGCGATCTCAGAGCCAGTGAGCCATCCTCTCGTACAGGGGTCATAACGTGTAAAACGGGGTCAGGTCTGGCAATCGGACACGTGTAAAACGGGGTCAGGTCTCGTAAAAGTAAAACGGGGTCAGGTCTGGCAATCGGACACGACCTCAACCATCGGCCGGCTACTTCGCACCCGATTGGGCGATCTCAGAGCCAGTGAGCCATCCTCTCGTACAGGGGTCATAACGGGGTCAGGTCTGGCAATCAGACACGACCTCAACCATCGGTCGGCTACTTCGCACCCGATTGGGCGATCTCAGAGCCAGTGAGCCATCCTCTCGTACAGTGCCCAGTATGACTCGGCCACTTCGACTGGAATTTCCTGGGGCTCTTTACCACGTCACATCACGTGGCGACAGGCGTAACGCGATTTATCAGGATGACGTTGATCGTTCTGCTTGGTTAGAAGTACTTGCGTTGGTCTGCAAACGCCACCGTTGCATCATCCATTGCTTCTGCCAAATGACAAATCACTACCATTTGCTGGTGGAGACGGTCGAGGAAAATCTCTCACAAGCCATGCGCCAACTCAATGGTTTGTACACCCAAAAATACAACCGTCGTCATCGACTCGTCGGGCATCTCTTCCAAGGCCGCTATAAAGCCATTTTAGTGCAAAAAGAAAGCTATCTTTTGGAATTGTCCCGCTATATAGTCTTGAATCCCGTGCGGGCTAAAATGGTGACCTCACCGCTCGACTGGCGATGGAGTAGCCATCGCTATTTTTCCGGCGACGATAGCCCGCCTGCCTGGCTCGAGCGCGACTGGCTACTCGGTCAATTCAGCGGTACGCATACAACCGCCATCTCCGCCTATCAAGCTTTCGTTCTCGCAGGCGTTGACAAAGCCAGCCCACTTATCGAGACTCGTCATCAGATCCTGTTGGGCGATGACGATTTCGTGGCAAAACATCAGCAGTCACAACAATCTGTTGAAAAAGTAGAAATTGCTAAAGCCGAACGTCGTGCCGTGGCACTTCCACTCGAAGAGTATAAGATTCAGTTTGCTGACAGGGGCGAAGCGATGGCACGCGCATACCTCTCCACTGCTTTCACCATGTCGCAAATAGCGTGCGCCTTTGGAGTCTCGACCAAAACAGTAAGCCGGGCGGTTGCCACTTTCGAGAAAGCGAAGTAGCACATTAACGCAGAGGTCGTGTCCGAATGTCAGACCTGACCCCGCCCATCTCTGCATTCGAAAAAGCGAAGTAACACATTAAGGCAGAGGTCGTGTCCGAATGTCAGACCTGCCCCCGTCACGTTCACGCTGGACGAGTATAAGACTCAGTTTGCTAACAGGGACGAAGCGATGGCACGCGCTTACTGTCCACTGCCCTCATAATGTCTCAAATTGCGTGCGCCTTTGCGGTCTCGACCAAAACGGTAAGCCGGGCGGTTGCTGCATTCGAAAAAGCGAAGTAACACATTAAGGCAGAGGTCGTGTCCGAATGTCAGACCTGACCCCACCACGCGCCAAGTTGATCCACCGCCGCGCTCCCTGGAAAACGCGTGAGGCCGTTGAGCTGGCCACGCTGGAATGGGTTTCCTGGTTCAACCATCACCGCCTGCTCGAACCGCTCGGCTATATACCGCCGGCCGAAGCTGAGGCAAACTATTACGAGCAACTGAGCAGTCAAGCCATCCCGGCCTGACTCACACTAACCGGCCTCCACGAAAGCCGGGGCGATTCAGTGCGCCTTTGGGGTCTCGATCAAAACAGTAAGCCGGGCGGTTGCCGCTTTCGAGAAAGCGAAGTAGCACATTAACGCAGAGGTCGTGTCCGAATGTCAGATCTGACCCCGCCCCTCCTGACCCCGCCCCTTCGGTGAGCCGAGCAGCTGCTGGTAGTGAGAAACGAAGTACGACATTAAGGCAGAGGTCGTGTCCGAATGTCAGATCTGACCCCGCCCCTTCGTGCACTTTTGGCGGTATCGACACCGACCACCGCTTTGCGAGTAGCATTCATGATGTGGATCCTCCGGTTAGCCTGAAAGCTCTGAGACTTTCACTTTAGGCGCTTTTTGACGCCGTTGGCCCGCGAGGGTCCACCATCCCTGCTAAACCCCTCAATTTCTTCCCGCGGTTCTTGACTTCTTCTCCGGTATGGGTGGGAGGCGTCCATTTCATTCTCTACAAAACCCGGGGCGGTTCAGTGTCCGTGACCCGGCCCCCTGTGTGCCCCCGCCCTGAGGGCACATATTAGGGCTGAGGTCGTGTCCGAATGTTAGACCTGACCCCGCCCTTGCGCCCTTGCTGGTACTGACTTAAGGCGTATTGGCACGCTCCACGATCTCAACAAGCCGATTCTGGCTATCCGATATTAGCTCTATTGAGTAATACCATTGATCTTTCGATTTGATGACAAAGCCAGACGCATAAACGACGACGCCGTCCTGACTGACCGTCGCTACCAGCTTTATTCCGAGCTGACGCACAACTTTGGCGCGAGCCCGCTTAATATCTTCACCAAATTTCATCCCCAAGGGCAACCGAATTGAGTTTCGGCCTTTTCCAACGCGAGCCGAAACCCTTACCAGTGCACCATTAAAAAACGCGTATTCCTTTCCTTCAGCGTCCACTGCTGAGCAATCGCTAAAGCTCCGATCGCCTCCGCAATCGGTCGAGATGAATTGATCCAGCGCGGCAGGTAACCCGCCGATCGGGACGATCCCAAGATTCGCTTTGTTATTCTTTCCAAAACAGCCGACTGAGAAGCTTGCCCCCAATATCAAAGCAATCATCTGTCTCGAAAGGTACGTCATTTTGCGTTCTCCAACAAATTTGTCTATGTTAGCAGCTAATTTTTTAGTTTCTCGGTTGGCGGCGGTGGCAGTGCCTTCATCGGATCGATTACCTTTCCCCCGGCCGCTACCGGTGCCGGACTGCCAATGCGCACTTCAAAATGTAGATGCGTATCCCCGGATTTCGGCGTATTGCCAGTCCGACCCGCAGTGCCAATTTCTTGACCTGCAGAAACAGCTTCACTGGTTTTTACTGATGTCGAGCCGAGGTGGGCGGATTGTGTGAAGACACCATTCCCGTGGTCGATAACAACTTGACTTCCATAGGTGGCGCTTGGGTTAGGCTGGATATTCACTACCTTACCGTCTCCGGCCGCGACAACCTTGGCACCATTGGCAGCTTGGATGTCAATGCCGGTATGGGACCTCGTCCCACCGGCGCGCCTTGTTCCAAAGTGCCCGTCGCCCTCGCCTGGCTTATCAGCCTTATTTATCACACCTGAACTTGGGACAGGCCACGCCGTGAGTTGCCCCGGCTCCCTCCCGTCAGGGTCGATATATTTATAAGGATTGTTATTAGCATAGGCGTAGCGATTAAAGCTTTTCCCGCTACTGGCATCCGTTACCACAGGATCAATGCTCAAGAACCGACCTCCGACCGCATCATAATACCGATGCTGCATATAGATGAGGCCGGTCTCATTGTCGTTCACATGACCAGTAAATCCGATCGTGCGTGGTGTCCCCGACATAATGTATCCGTATGGCTCGTATCTTGTTCTGCTTACGACCGCGCCAGCCGTATCACTCTGCGCCACCGGGCTGCCCAGCGCGTCCGTATGAGCATAGGTAACCGCCGACCCGCCGACCTCCGCAATCATGCGGTTGCCTAAGTAAACATACTTTGTCGCGGTACCGCTGGTCGGCGCCACGTATAGCAGTTTTCCGTCGCCGCTATACACTTGCACCCGATTGACCCCATCCGTACCAACAGTACTCACCCGGCGATAGCGCGCGTCGTAAGCATAGGTCGCACGTCCCGGTGCGGCGCGCAGGCGATTGGCCAAGTCGAAATCGAACGTCTGCGTGTTGCGCTGGACGACATTGCCGCGCGCGTCGTAGTAATAGCTGACGTTGAAACCCGGCGGTCCGTTCGTAATGCTGTCGAGCCGGTTGGTTGCCGAATTGAAGTTGTGAATCGTCGTCCGGGCAGTCGGCCCCGCACTGACCGATACCCCAGTCAGGTTGTCGGCCGCATCGTAGGTGTAGCTCGCTGTTCCCCACAAGGCAGGTGCGACAACGCTCTTGAGGCGGTCCAGGTTATCGTATCCCATCGTGCGCGTTGCCACGCCACCCGAAAGCAAGTCAGTGATCGAGGCCACGTTACCGTTCGCGTCATAGCGGTAGTCATCGTTGATCGCCGCGCCATCGATCCAGCGCTCAGGAAGGCCGCGTACGTTCTGCGTCATGGTATGCGTGATGCCACCCGGCCCTGGGCCGTACACGAAGCCCGCCACCGCATCGTTAGGATGGTACGTAATGCTCATGGCGGAGTTGCCAACCTTTGTTGCTTCGCCCAGCGCGTTGGGCGCGTAATCCACAGCAACGTTGTCCGGGTAGGTGAGCTGGCGCAGCGAACCATTGGCGTCGTACGCGCGCCGGATCGCATAGTTCACGCCGCCATAGGTCAGCTGTTCAGTCTCAAGCAGGCGCCGCTTGTTATAGATGTTGGTCCAGACCGCGCCTCCCGACGTCAGGGTTTCGGGCAGACCATCGCCCGTCAGCGTGATCGAAATAGCCGGACTGCCGTCGCCAAAACTGGTCCCGATAGGACGATTCCGCACGTCATACTGGTAGGAGATCTTGCTTGCAGCGCCGACGCTGGCGGTATCGCAAGCGCTCAGCGACGGCAAGGCCAGGCCGGTGGCACGCCAGCTGAGGTTGCCGGCGGCATCGTAATCTTGCACCGTCGCGCCTGTTTCCGGCTCGATCGCCTTGCACAGCCGCTGGGCGCCGTCGTAGACGTAGTATCGCGTCACGCTCTTGGCCGCGTCGCCACGTGTGATCGACGTAGGCTTGCCGAACACGTCGCGGCCGATCGACACCGTCACGCCTTCGGGCGCCGCAATGCTGGTGATCGCATCGTAGGACGGCTCGTCAAACGCTTGATAGCTATACGTGCTCGCATTGTTGCGTGGATCGGTTACGGTCCGCTTGAAGCCGTAGTCGTAGCTCGTGCGTGTCCGGGCATAACCGTCCGGATCGCCGGCTTCGCTCCTGGCGGCCTTGACCGTCTCGCGTCCCAAGGCATCGTAGGTGATGTAGACACCCGGGCCGATCTCGCCATAGGTACGCTTTGGATAAGATTCAAAGGTACGCCTGCTTGCGGAGTCGTACTGATATTTAGTCGTACGCAGGGTACCGGCAACGTTGTTGTCGTCCCAGCGCTCCACATAGACCAGGCGCCACAAAGCATCGTAATAGGTCACCGTGCGCGCCGTGCCGGTGGAGATCTGTTCCCGCCAATGATTGGCACCCAGGTCGAACTGGCCGCTCGCCGACTGCCAGGTCGAAATCGTGGTCGGCGCCCACCCGACGGTATCACCAGCCGGATGGCTGACGGACGACAGCCGCCCCATCACGTCATAGCCGAAGCTCGTCGTCGCGGCGACCTCATTGGTCAGCGACGAGATATTGCCGATGTTGTCCACCACCGCGCTCTTGGACTGGCCGTTGTGGTAGCTGATTGTCTGTGCAATGCCGCGCTTATAGTTCGAGTAGCTCGTCGACTGCAGCTTGCCGTCCGTCTCCGTGTTGAGCAGACCGTTGCTGTAATAGGTCATCGAGCTCTGCAGCTGGCCGAAGCGGCTCACGCTGGTCAGGTTGCTCCACTCGGGATCGTACTGGTTCGCCACCATGACCTTGCCCGAGCTTTCCGTGACCGACTTGACCTGGTTGAGCACCCAACGCTTCGTATTGTTTTCGTACAGCGTGGTCTCGACCCGGCTGCCGTACGGGCTCGAACGCTCGACTTGCGCCGGCAAACCGAACTCGTTGAAGGTATAGGCGCGCCAGGTAAAACTTGCGCCTTGCTGGGTGGTCGTGCGCACACTGACGCTCGTGTTGCGCGCCGCAAGATCGCCATCGCCCCGGCCCTGCGGGCTCGATCCGAATGGTCCGATCGGCTCGGCATATTGCATCGTCGTCGTGCGCAGCGTGTTGCCTACATGGTCCTGTACATCTACCTGTTGCGGCTGGCCCTCCGTCTGACGGAACAAGGTGCCGAAGGTATGGACGATCCGGTTGCCTTCCGGGTCGGTCACGGTGACGGTCTTGTCCGTATCGCAACCGTTGCAAGGCCCCCAGCTCGCTTGTGCGGGCGAATACGAGGTCGACCACGTCATGGTGGTCAAGCCCGGTCCCCAGATGGACTTTTTGGTCAGCGCGTACGAATCGAAGTATTTCGAGTAAACAGGGCTGTAGGTTCCCAGGTTGAGGTCGTAACGGCAGTTGTATTCAACCCCGGAGCGGCCGTGCCGTGTCGGCGTCAGCGTGAATTCGCCGGTTGCGCCAGACGGATGGGTCATCGACCCGACGAGCACATAGGGGTTCACCATTCCCGGGTCGTCACAGCTGCCTTCGCCCAGGTAATCCAATGGGAACAGCAACGGCTGGATGCCGCCCAGCTGCCACTTGGTCTGGTCCGGCAAGACTACGGTTTGCAGCTGGGCATAGTTATTCGTGCCGTTGTATTGATACGTCCAGGTGCGCGAGCCGTCCGTCACGCTGGACACCAGGTTCGACGCGGTGGAGCTGGGCGTCACATAGCTCAGCGTGATGCGGCGGGGACTGCCGGCGATATCGGTGGCCTCGATGGTCTTGAGTTGCCATTTGTTGACCGTGTCATAGGTGAAGGTGACGGTATTGCCGTGCCGGTCCGTGATCAGGGTGGGAAGGATCCACGCTTCGACGCGGTTGAGCTGGTGGGAGCCCGAAGCGGCCACCGACTCCTCCCCGGGCGCGGCCATCTGCGACTGCGCTTCCGTGTCGCCCGTGTCCTTGTTCATGACAGCGCTGCCTTCCGGCGCCACGCTGCTTTTCGTCAGCGGCGACGTCATCCGGGTGACCAGCCAGTCGAAGCGATACTCGGTGCCGTCGGGAGAGACTGCCACGAAGCCTTCGCCGACACCGCCGTTGGCGCTGTTCAGGGTGGACAGGCAGCGGATGGCCCAGTTGTTGCGGGTGACGACCGGGAAGGTGTAGGCCGAATTGAGCGTCGGCTTGGTGGCATAGGTACTGCGCTTGAGCATTTCCTGGTCGCCCATACCGGGCACATACAGGAAAGCGCCATGCCAGAACTCGGTACCGGACCAGGAAGCGCCATCGCTCGTCGTCACGGAACCGGGAGCGCCGAACGAACTGCAGCGCGTCGTCGTATTGCCTGCGCCGACTCATTCGCGCAGCTGCGAATACACGCCATGCAGGTGCGGTATGTCGAGATCCCATTGGCCGAACAAGCCGCCAGTCACCGCATCCCTGCCGGCTTCCAGGCACCGGCCGACGCCGACGCGCAAGGGACTATTGCCGGGGATGACCACGTCGGTCTGTATAAATTCCAGGTTGCCGGTGTAGAGATTGACCTTGTCGCCGAACAGGTCTGTACCAAGTCTGGCGAAAGCCCGCGGGGCGCGGATCAGCTTTTCCTGCTCGCTGTAGGTGGTTGCGGCATGCGCTGACAGCATGCTGGCGATGAGGCTGAACAGTCCGCCCAGGCCGACTGCCATCGTTTTGCTGCGAATTCCCGATCCACGCCATGCGTTGCGCATCATTCACCTGCCCATGTGAGGTTAAGGTTGAGGTAACTCGACAATGGGACAGGGTAACCTGAAGTCAACAGCAAAAGTATGCATGTCACATGACATGCAAAAAAAATTTCGCTAAGAAAACTGCTGGCTAGCGCCGCAAGACTTCTTCTACAGTGCTGTGCTTCGGCGTCGCATCTTCATGAAACAAATCCGCAAGATACTCCCGCAGCTCCGTTCCAGCGATGTCCGCAGGGACGACGAAATCGGCAGGCCGGCGCTTGCCTTCCGCGCCGAGATAGAACGCCTGCCACTTCCCTTCCTCCCCGCTCACCGCCACCAGCGTGCCGAACACATTGAAGCGGAACTCCATCCGCTTACTCCACCGCCTTGACCATCGACTCGATCACCTTCTTGGCGTCGCCGAACACCATCATCGTGTTCGGCTGGTAGAACAAGTCGTTGTCCAGGCCCGCATAGCCCGATGCCATCGAGCGCTTGTTGACGATGATGCTCTTGGCCTTGTACGCCTCCAGGATCGGCATGCCGGCAATCGGGGATTTAGGATCCTTGGCCGCCGGGTTCACCACGTCGTTCGCGCCCAGCACCAGCACCACGTCGGTCTGGCCGAACTCACCGTTGATGTCTTCCATTTCGGCCACCTGGTCGTACGGCACCTCGGCCTCGGCCAGCAGCACGTTCATGTGGCCCGGCATGCGTCCCGCCACCGGGTGAATCGCATAGCGCACCGAGACGCCATGCTCGGTCAACTTGTCGACCAGCTCCTTCACCGAGTGCTGGGCGCGCGCCACCGCCAGGCCGTAGCCGGGAACGATGATCACGCTTTCCGCGTTCTGCATGATGAAGGCCGCGTCCTCCGCCGATCCCGACTTGACCGGGCGCTGCTCCTTGGCGCCGCCCGCTTCAACGGAGGCTTCGCCGCCGAAGCCGCCCAGGATCACGTTGAAGAAAGAACGGTTCATCGCCTTGCACATGATGTACGAGAGGATGGCGCCGCTCGAGCCCACCAGCGAGCCGGCGATGATCAGCATCGAGTTATTCAGCGAGAAGCCGATACCCGCCGCCGCCCAGCCCGAGTAGGAGTTCAGCATCGACACCACCACCGGCATGTCGGCGCCGCCGATCGGGATGATGATCAGCACTCCCAGGATGAAGGACAGCGCGGCCATGAGGATGAAAGGCTCCCACGCCGGCTCCACGCCTTCCGCGAAGCAGAACACCAGCCCGAGCCCGATAATGGCGATGGCCAGCACCAGGTTCAGGATGTGCTGCCCGGCGAAGCGCACCGGCGCGCCCTGGAACAGGCGGAACTTGTATTTGCCCGACAGCTTGCCGAAGGCGATCACCGAACCCGAGAAGGTCACCGCGCCCACGAAGGTACCGATGAACAGCTCCAGCCGGTTCCCGAACGGCAGCGGCGTGGTGCGGGTGGCGATGTTGAAGGCCCAGGGCTCGGACACGGCGGCCACCGCGATGCACACGGCGGCCAGGCCGATCAGCGAGTGCATGGCCGCGACCAGTTCCGGCATCTTGGTCATCTCGACCCGCTTGGCGGCGATCGCGCCGATCGCGCCGCCGACCACCACGCCCAGCAGCACCAGCGGCAGGCCCATGCCCTGGCTGCCTTCCAGCTCGGCCTGCAGCTTGAAGATCAGGGCCACCGTGGTGACCACGGCGATCGCCATGCCGACGATGCCGAAGGTATTGCCCATGCGCGCACTGCTAGGGGAGGACAGGCCCTTGAGCGCCTGGATGAAGCAGACCGAGGCGACCAGGTAGAGCAGGGTGACGACATTCATGCTGATGAAGTTCATTGCTCGCCCTCCTTCTTGACTGCGCCCTTGTCCTTCTTCTTGAACATCTCGAGCATGCGCTGGGTGACCATGAAGCCGCCGAACACGTTGACCGCGGCCAGCGCCACGGCGACCGTGCCCGCGACCTGGCCGGTGATGCCCTCGGTGAGCCCGGCCGCCAGCATGGCGCCGACGATGATGATGGCCGAGATGGCGTTGGTGACCGCCATCAGCGGCGTGTGCAGCGCCGGGGTGACGGTCCAGACCACGTGGTAGCCGACGTAGATCGCCAGCACGAAGATGATCAGGTTGATGATGGTATGGCTGATGTCCATGCTTCCCTCTTGTCGTTATTTGCGCAGCACTTCGCCGTCCGCGCACATCAAGGTGGCGCGCACGATCTCGTCTTCGCGGTCGATGAAGAACTTGTCTTCCTTGTCGATCACGAGCTTAAGGAAATCCAGCACGTTGCGGGCGTACAGGGCCGAGGCGTCGGCCGCCACCATAGCCGCCAGGTTCGGCTCGCCGATGATGTGCACGCCGTGCTTGATCACGGTCTTGCCCAGCTCCGTGAGCGGGCAGTTGCCGCCCTGCTCGACCGCCATGTCGACGATCACCGAGCCCGGCTTCATGGCCTTGACGGTGTCTTCGGAAATCAGGACCGGCGCCTTGCGGCCCGGGATCAACGCCGTGGTGATGATGATGTCGGCCAGCTTGGCGCGCTCGTGCACCAGCTCGGCCTGGCGCCGCATCCAGTCGGCCGGCATCGGACGGGCATAGCCGCCTTCGCCCTTGGCGATTTCGCGCTCCTCGTCGGTCACATACGGCACGTCGATGAACTTGGCGCCCAGCGACTCCACCTGTTCCTTGACCGGCGGGCGCACGTCGGACGCCTCGATCACGGCCCCCAGGCGCTTGGCGGTGGCGATGGCCTGCAGGCCGGCCACGCCCACGCCCATGATCAGAACGCGCGCGGCCTTGACGGTGCCGGCGGCGGTCATCAGCATGGGCATGAAGCGCTGGTAGGTGTTCGCGGCCAGCATCACGGCCTTGTAACCGGCGATGTTGGCCTGGGACGACAGCACGTCCATCGACTGCGCCCGCGTGATGCGCGGCGCCGCTTCCAGGGCGAAGGCGGTCAGGCCGCTGGCGGCGAGCAGGCCCAGGTTGTCGGCGTCGAAGGGGTTGAGCATGCCGACCAGGACTGCGCCCTGTTTCATCAGCGCCCGCTCGTCCGTGCTGGGGCTGCGTACCTTGAGCACCATGTCGGCGCCGAAGACCGTGGCCGCATCGACGATGCCGGCGCCGGCCGCCTCGTAGGCCGCGTCGGGCACGGAAGCGTGCACGCCGGCCCCGCTCTGTACCAGCACCTGGTGCTTGGCGGCCAGCTTCTTGACGGTTTCGGGAGTTGCTGCAACGCGGGTCTCGCCCGGCCGTGTCTCGGCCGGTATGCCTATCCTCATGAATCCCTCCAAGCTTTGAATAAACCGAAGGAAACCTCGGACACCTGCTGAGACACATCTCCGAGGTTTCTGAACTGACAATCTATCACGTAATGACGTGACTTGCTCCAGAATAAATATTCTTTGATCAACAACCGATTCTCGCAGGATGTTGTTCGGGATTCAGACAAATTGCCGTAGAGTTTGTGGTAAATCAACCCAAATTAACGACAAGCAAGCGCACTGGAGTGGGCATGGCTGAGCAGACCGGGCATTGGTCAAGGTAGAATGTCGGCTCATTTTCAAGGACAGGCATGAGCGATATCTTCAAACCATCGGTTACCGTGGCCGCGATCATCGAGCGCGATGGCCGTTTCCTGCTGATCGAGGAAGAGACCAGCGAAGGCATCAAGCTGAACCAGCCGGCCGGCCACCTCGACCCGCACGAGTCGCTCGAGCAGGCGGTGGTGCGCGAGGCGCTGGAGGAAACCGCGCACGAGTTCATTCCGCGTGCGCTGGTGGGCATGTACATGTCGCGCTATCACTCGAAGTCGCGCGGGACCGATGTGACCTACTTGCGCTTCACCTTCTGCGGAGAGGCCGGGCGCGAGCTCGACCAGCCGCTGGACGAGGGCATCCTGCGCACCATCTGGATGACCCGCGACGAAATCGCCGCCACCGCCGAGCGCCACCGCAGCCCGATCGTGCTGCAATGCGTCGATGACTACCTGGCCGGCCACCGCACGCCCCTGCACCTGCTGTACACCCATCCGTCGGTGTTCGAGGGCGGCATTTAAGAATACGGAAGCAACATGAGCAAGAAAAAAGTCGTGATCGGGATGTCGGGCGGCGTCGATTCCTCGGTCGCGGCGTGGATGCTGAAAGAACAAGGCTATGAAGTGATCGGCCTGTTCATGAAGAACTGGGAAGACGACGACGATTCCGAGTACTGCTCCACGCGCCAGGACTGGATCGACGCGGCCAGCGTGGCCGACGTGGTCGGCGTGGACATCGAGGCCGTCAACTTCGCCGCCGAGTACAAGGACCGCGTGTTCGCGGAATTCCTGCGCGAGTACCAGGCCGGCCGCACGCCGAACCCGGACGTGCTGTGCAACGCCGAAATCAAGTTCAAGGCCTTCCTCGACCACGCGATGAAGCTGGGCGCCGACCTGATCGCGACCGGCCACTATGCGCGCGTGCGCCAGAACGGCGACAAGTTCGAGCTGCTCAAGGCCCTCGACAGCACCAAGGACCAGAGCTACTTCCTGCACCGCCTGAACCAGGCGCAGCTCTCGAAGTCGCTGTTCCCGCTGGGCGAAACGCCTAAGACCGAAGTGCGCAAGATCGCCGAAAAGCTCAAGCTGCCGAACGCCGCCAAGAAGGATTCGACCGGCATCTGCTTCATCGGCGAGCGCCCTTTCCGCGACTTCCTGAACCGCTACCTGTCGTACAAGCCGGGCCCCATGAAGCTGGACGACGGCACCGTGGTCGGCGAGCACGTGGGCCTGTCCTTCTACACGCTGGGCCAGCGCAAGGGCATCGGCATCGGCGGGCTGAAGTCGCGCAAGAACGCGGACGGCACCAGCGAGCCGTGGTTCGTGGCGCGCAAGGACATCGAGCAGAACACCCTGTACATCGTGCAGGGGCATGATCATCCGTGGCTGCTCTCGAGCCGCCTGGAGGCGGGCCAGGCCAGCTGGATCGCGGGCGAGGCGCCGGAGACCCGCGCATTGTCGGCCAAGACGCGCTATCGCCAGGCCGATGTGGCGTGCACCGTGCAGGCGCAAGGCCTGGAGCGCTTTTCGCTCGATTTCGTGGAGCCGCAATGGGCGGTGACACCGGGGCAGTCGGCTGTGCTGTATGACGGCGATGTTTGCCTGGGTGGCGGGATCATCGACAGCAAGTCGGGTATCTAACCCTTTTAGTTTGCGCATGAACGTCGTCCCCGCGAAGGCGGGGATCCAAGTTTAGCGTTTCGATAGCTTACGCAGAACTTGGGTCCCCGCCTTCGCGGGGAAGACGTTTTGGGGCTGACTAAACTGAATAAATATCGTCAGCGCCGCGGCCGGATTTCAACCGGCATCACCCGGCGCCGCCTGCTGCTTCTTCACCCACGCAATCACTGTATTGCGAATCGTCTTGAGCACCGTGTCCGCCTTGAACGGCTTGACGATAAACCCGTGCACCCCACGGGCCACCGCTTCCTGCACCGCCTGCGCATCGAGCGTCCCCGACACGATGAAGATCAGGGTCTTGGGCAATTCCGCCCGCAGCTGCTCGACCACGTTGTTGCCGTCCTCGACCTGCTCGCGCGCGATGCAGATGAAATGGGGATGGTGCTTGAGCGCCAGCCCATAGGCCAGGGTGCTGGTATGGGTCTGGCCAACCACGTTGTAGCCGCCGTCGGTCAGCACGGTGTTCAGCAGTCCGCGCGACACCGCGCTCGAATCCACGATCAATGCCTTGAGCATCGCGTCCAGTCCCCTTTAAAACGATTCGTAAGCCAGCATGTTCCAGGTCACGCCCAGGCGCACGTCGCGCTTGAGCTCCACCAGCTGGCGCGAGACCTGGAGTATCTCACGCTCGGCGCGCAGCCTCTCGCCCAGCGGGGTCTTGAGGATGCCGGCGCCGGCCACCACCGCGTCCAGGCTGCCGTAGGCGTTGAGCAGGCGCGCGGCGGTCTTCATGCCGATCTTCGACACGCCCGGCACGCCGTCGGTCGGGTCGCCCATCAGCGCCAGCAGGTCGTGCAGCAGCTCGGGCGCGACGCCGAAGCGATTGCGAACCCAGGCGTCGTCGTGCCACTCGCCCTTGAAGTGGTCCCATACCAGTGCGCCGTGCGCGATCAGCTCGTGCAGGTCCTTGTCGGTGGTGGCGACGATGGCTTCGCCCCGCCCTTCCGACAGCCAGCGCATCACGCCGGTGGCGATCACGTCGTCGGCCTCGACCTCTGGAATCATGAGCACGTGCAGGCCGGCGGCGCGCAGGCGGTCGTGGAATTCGGGCAGGGCCTCGCGCAGTTCGGTGGGCATGGAGGCGCGGCCCTCGCGGTAGCGCGGGTAGAGCGCGTGGCGCCAGGTTGGCCCGCCGTAGTCGAAGGCGGCCAGCACGTGGGTGGGCGCGTGCGCCTCCAGCAGGTTGCGGAAGGACGAGAAGGCGTGGCGCAGCGCGATGCTGGCCTTCAGGTCCGAATCCGGTTCGGGACTGGCTTCGTAGACGCGGCGGACGATGTTCAGGCCGTCGATGGCGAGCAGCTTTGCCATGCTTACTTCACGAGTTCGTACTTCCCGCCGCGTTCGAGCGCGCGCTGGTAGGCGGGACGGGCGTGGATGCGCTCGAGGAAGGCGGACAGCTTCGGGTACTTGCCGTCCAGCCCTCCGCGCGAGCTCGATGCTTCCAGCGCAAAACTCATCTGGATATCGGCGGCGCTGAATTCCTCGCCGGCGAACCAGGTGGACTTGTTCAACTCGGCTTCGAGGTAGTCGAGCTGGCTGCGGATATTGGGCAGGACGAAGTCGTTCTTGACCTTGCGCGCGATGGCGCGCGCGATCGGGCGCACGAAGAAAGGCATGGGGCCGTGCTCGATGCGGTCGAAGATCAACTTGAGCAGCAGCGGCGGCATGGCCGAGCCTTCGGCGAAATGCAGGAAGTAGGTCCAGCGCAGGCGCTCGGGCGTGTCCGCCGGCGGGATCAGGCGCCCGTTGCCGTAGCGCTGGACCAGGTACTCGACGATGGCGCCGGATTCGGCCACCACGGTGTCGCCGTCGCTGATCACCGGCGACTTGCCGAGCGGGTGCACGGCTTTCAGCTCCGGCGGGGCCAGCATGGTCTTGGGATCGCGCTGGTATTTCTTGATCTCGTAGTCCAGGCCGAGTTCCTCGAGCAGCCACAGGATGCGCTGCGAGCGCGAATTGTTCAGGTGGTGGACGAGGATCATGGCGATGGGCGTGGGTGGGAACGGGCGACAGCTTAACATTGTTGTGTGCTTGTAAAAAGCGAGAGATGCTTCTACAGCCAACCGGAAGCCCGTAACGTCCGCGATCCTCAGTGCGCCACCGCACGACGCCCGCGCCCGCCCGGGTGTATGGTGCACGAATGAGCGGCGCAACCTACATCGGCATCTCCGGCTGGCGCTACGTGCCCTGGCGCGGCAAGTTCTATCCTCCCGGCCTGGCCCAGCACCGCGAGCTGGAATACGCCTCGCGCCAGCTGCCCACCATCGAGATCAACGGCTCCTTCTATTCGCTGCAGCGCCCCGAAAGCTACGCCGCCTGGTACGCCGCCACGCCGCCCGGCTTCGTGTTCGCGGTCAAGGGCAACCGCTTCCTGACCCATATGCTGCGCCTGCGCGACGTCGAGGGACCGATGGCCAACGTGCTGGCCTCCGGCGTGTTCGAGCTGCGCGAAAAGCTCGGCCCCTTCCTGTGGCAGTTCCCGCCCAACTTTCCCTTCGAGCCGGAACGCTTCGAGCGCTTCCTCTCGCTGCTGCCGCACGACACCGACGCCGCCCTGGCCCTGGCGCGGCGCTACGAGCCGCGCATGGAAGGCCGGGTCTCGCTCGAGGCCGGGCCCAAACGCCCGATGCGCCACGCGGTCGAGATCCGCCACGAAAGCTTCATCGATCCCGCCTTCATCGCCATGCTGCGCCGGCATAACGTGGCCCTGGTGGTGGCCGACACCGCCGGCCGCTGGCCGCAGTACGAGGACGTCACCGCCGATTTCGTCTACGTGCGCCTGCACGGCGACAAGGAGCTCTACGCCAGCGGCTACGACGACGAGGCGACGGAGCGCTGGGCCGCGCGCATCCGCGCCTGGCGCGATGGCGGCCAGCCGGCACAGGCGCGGCTGATCTCGGGCGAAGCGCCGCCGAAGCTGGCCGCGCGCGACGTCTACTGCTACTTCGACAACGACATCAAGGTCCACGCCCCCTACGACGCACGGCGCCTGATCGAGGCTGTTGCAGAATAGTCAAGCGGGGCATCCAATCGGCGCGCAGCGCGCTAGAATGGATCGGCTGTCCTTTCCAACTCTAGGAGCTTGCGATGAAGACCGTGCAAATTGGTACTGCCCTGCTTTCCCTGCTGTTGGCCGGCCCCGTGCTGGCGGAAGATGGAACGCCCCTGCGCAAGGCAAACGGCGTGCTGGTCGACGCCAAGGGAATGACCGTCTACACCTACGACAAGGACACTGCCGCCAGCGGCAAGAGCGCCTGCGTCGAGATGTGCGCCAGGAACTGGCCGCCGGTCGTGGCCGGCGACATGCGCCTGGATCCGCCCTATTCCGCAATCACGCGCGATGACGGCAGCAAACAGCTCGCACACGACGGCAAACCGCTATACACCTTTATCAAGGACAAGAAGGAAGGTGACCGTACCGGAGACGGTGTCGGCGGCGTCTGGCACGTCGTTACCGATGCCAAGACGAAATAAGGAGAAGGCGCCGTTCAGCGGCGCTCGTGCAGCTTGATGACGCGGTGCTTGTTGCCGGCCGGCGGCTGGGGAGCGGAAGTCTCGCAGGTGTTGCAGCCGCCACAGCTGCCCGAGGTGTCGAGCCAGCCCGCCAGCCTGGAGCGCTTCATGCCGCCGCGCGTCAGGCGCTGCACCAGCCAGCGGCGCCAGGCCGCCGGCAGGTAGCGCGCGCCCAGGTAGAGCGCGGCCAGCAGAACGATGATCCCCACAAGGAGTTCCTGCATGCTCAGCCTCCCAGGGCCAGGGCCACGCGGTAGGTGATGAAGGAGGCCGCGTAGGCCAGCGCGAACATGTAGCCCGCCATGATGAAGGCGTAGCGGCGGCTGCCGGTTTCGCGGCGCACCGTGGCCAGGGTGGCGATGCACTGCGGCGCATACACGTACCAGGCCAGCAGCGACAGGCCGGTGGCCAGCGACCAGGCCTGCTTGATCATCGGCGCCAGGGTGTCGCCCACTTCGTCGCCGCCCGACAGGGCGTACACGGTGCCCAGCGCGGCCACCGCGACTTCGCGCGCGGCCATGCCCGGGATCAGGGCGATCGCGATTTCCCAGCCGAAGCCGATCGGCTCCAGGATCACCGACAGCGCACGGCCCAGCATGCCGGCCACGCTGTAGTAGATCGGCGGATGGGTGGCGTTGTCCGGCGCGCCCGGGAAGCTCGACAGGAACCAGAGCAGGACCATCATGGTCAGGATCACGGTGCCAACGCGCATCAGGAAGATCTTGGCGCGTTCCCACAGGCCGATCGCCAGGGTGCCCAGGTGCGGCCAGTGGTAGGACGGCAATTCCATCATCAGCGGCTGCTGGGTATAGCTGCTGCGGCGCTTGAGGAACCAGGCCACCGCCATCGCGCTCACGATGCCGGCGAAGTACAGCACGAACAGCACCAGGCCCTGCAGGTTCAGGAAACCGGCCACTTCGCGGTCCGGAATGAAGGCCGCGATCAGGAGGGCATACACCGGCAGGCGCGCCGAGCAGGTCATCAGCGGCGCGATCATGATCGTGGTCAGGCGGTCGCGCGGGTTCTGGATGGTGCGCGCCGCCATCACGCCCGGAATCGCGCAGGCGAAGGACGACAGCAGCGGAATGAAGGCGCGTCCCGACAGGCCGACGCTGCCCATCAGGCGGTCGAGCAGGAAGGCCGCGCGCGGCAGGTAGCCGCAGTCTTCCAGGATCAGGATGAAGAAGAACAGGATCAGGATCTGCGGCAGGAACACCAGCACGCTGCCGGCGCCGGCGATGACGCCGTCCACCAGCAGGCTGCGCAGCGGGCCTTCGCTCATCCAGCCGCCCACCGTCTGGCCGAGCGAGGCGACGCCGGCGTCGATCATGTCCATCGGCGCGGCGGCCCAGGTGAACACGGCCTGGAACACCAGGAACATCAAGAGGGCCAGGATCGCCGGGCCGGCGACCGGGTGCAGCACCACGTGGTCGATCTGTTCGGTGAAGTTGCCCTTGTCGTGGGCTTCCGAGACCGTCAGGTCGAGGATGCGGCGCACTTCGCGCTGGGTCTGCTCGACCGGCACTTCGTCGATGGCGGACAGCGGATTGGGCGTGACCGCGGTGTCGAATGGCATCTTGTCGAGCGCTGCCAGCAGGTTCTGCTCGCCGCCGGCCTGCACGGCCACGGTCTCGACCACGGGCATGCCCAGTTCCTGCGAGAGCCTGGCGGTGTCGATGGCGATGCCGCGCTTCTTGGCGACGTCCACCATGTTCAGCGCCAGCACCATCGGCAGGCCGAGGCGGCGCAGTTCCAGCACCAGGCGCAGGTTCAGGCGCAAATTTGTCGCGTTGACGACGCACAGGATGGCGTCGGGAGTCTGTTCGCCGGCGCGCAGGCCGCCCACCACGTCGCGGGTGATGACTTCGTCAGGGGTCTGGGCGTTCAGGCTGTAGGCGCCCGGCAGGTCGAGCACACGAAAAGGCCGGCCCTGGGGCGAAGTGAAGCTGCCTTCCTTGCGTTCGATGGTCACGCCCGCGTAGTTGGCGACCTTCTGGCGCGAGCCGGTGAGGCGGTTGAACAGGGCGGTCTTGCCGCAGTTGGGATTGCCGAGCAATGCGATCAGGGGCGTGCGCGACGCCACCTGTTGTTCCATGACACCCATCGTTTATTCCGGCTGGATCGACACCAGGGCCGCTTCGAAGCGGCGCAGCGCGAAGGTGGACTGGCCGACCTTGACGGCCAGCGGACCGCCCAGCACGCGCTTGAGCACGCGGATGCGCTCGCCCGGCACGAAGCCGAGTTCCATCAGGCGGCGCTGGACGTCGACCCCGCCCTGCTGCGCATGCGGAGCCAGGTGGATCACGGTGGCGCTCTGGCCGGCTTTCAGCGAGTCGAGCGTGGTGAGGGTGGGAACAAGGGTCATGGTCGCGTCCGGTGCGGGTATATATACGTAGCGCTGATGAGACAGATACTAGCATCATAAACCTAAATGCGAATTATTTCTATTTGCAGACTGATATTGCGTAAAAGAAAGGCAGCAACACAACAGCCACACCCTGCAGATTTTGCTTGCGTTGGCGGTCGAGTTTACGGAGAATGGCAACGCAAATGAGAATGATTCGTATTTTGTAGACGAATTTTCAAGAAGCATTTTCACCCACACCGCCAGGAACCGAACCGCCATGATCGTCTGTGTCTGCAACAACATCTCCGACCGTGAAATCCGCCAGGCTGTGGACCTGGGCATCTCGTCGGTTGCCGAACTGCACCGCGAACTGGGTGTGGGCACCATGTGCGGCAAGTGCGTGAGCTATGCGCGCGAAGTGCTGAACGAACATCTGGAAAGCAAGACGGTTGTGACCGAGCTGCGCCGCGTGGCGCAAGCCGCCTGAAACTGAACTGATCTCTCTCCTCGCCCCGTTCCCCACGGGGCTTTTTTTCGCCGCCCTGCCCTGACGGTTTGCTATGATGTGAACATCACATCAACAAAGGCATTCCATGAAGGGCGATCCCAACATCATCCGTCTGCTGAACGCACAGCTGACCAACGAACTGACCGCGATCAACCAGTATTTCCTGCATGCGCGCATGTACCGCCACTGGGGCTTCGAGCGCCTGGCGAAGAAGGAATACGACGAGTCGATCGGCGAGATGAAGCATGCGGACAAGCTGATCGACCGCATCCTGATGCTCGACGGCCTGCCCAACCTGCAGGCGCTGCACAAGCTCCTGATCGGCGAGTCGACCCAGGAAATGCTCGAGTGCGACCTCAAGCTGGAGCGTGGCGCGCAAGTCACGGTCAAGGAAGGCATCGCCGCGGCCGAGGCAGCGCAGGATTACGTGTCGCGTGATCTGCTGCTGGAGATCCTGGAGGATACCGAGGAGCATATCGAGTGGCTGGAGACGCAGCTGGATCTGATCGTGAAGATCGGGATTCAGAATTATCTGCAGAGCCAGATGAACGCGGAGTAAGTGTTCTGATTGCCGCTACGGCTGATGCCCGTGGCGGCGCGACGGACTTGGATCCCGGCCTTCGCCGGGAGTCATAGGCGCCAGTGGCGCGTATGACGGTTTTTAGGCTAACACTGAGAACAGTGTTAGCGTGTCTCGTACTCAGCCTGCCTAAGCACGTCGTTCCGGGACTCGGCGTCCCCCTCGGCCGGAACCCAAGTTTGCATGAATGACCGCTACCTCCAGCGCGTCATCCACTTATCGTAAAACCCCAAATCCCTCGGCACCGCCCCCGGCACCGCGCAGATCGCCCCGGCAAACTCGTTCGCCCGCGCCAGGGTCTGTTCCAGCTCCCATCCCCGCATCTTCCCCAGGAGGAAAATCGCCGAAAACGCATCCCCCGCCCCCACCGTATCGATGACGAAAGGCGGCGCCGGATTGTCGCGGTGGTTGATCACCTGCCCATCCGACCCGAAGTACACCGACCCGCGGTGTCCCAGGGTGACGATCAGCGCGTCCAGCGAGAACATCTGCAGCAGCGCCTGGCAGGAGGCATGCACCTCTTCGGCCGACAGCGGCGGATCTTCCGGACGAATCTGGAAATACCACTGGAACAGCGCCTGCAGTTCCTCTTCGTTGACCTTGGCGACATGCGCCGCCTGCAGCGAGCGCGTCACGCAGCGCTCTTCCACCTGGCCGTCGCGCAGGTTGAGGTCGAGGAAGCGCAGCGCCGGGCTGGCTTCCAGCACCGCCGTGAGCGTCGCGCGCGAGTGCTCGTTGCGCTGGGCCAGGGTGCCGAAATATAGGATGCCGGGCTGGGCGCTTTCCACGGCCGCCACGGCCTGCTGGCGGTCGATGAAATCGTAGGCCTGGTTCGGCAGGATGGTGAAGCGGTGGCCGCCGCGTGCGCCGCGCTCGACCAGCACGCGGCCGGTCTCTTCCATCGCATCGACCTGCAGGCCGGCCTCGCTCATGGCGAAGCGTTCGAACTCGGCGCGCACCAGCTGCCCCAGGCGGTCGTTGCCGATGCGGGTGACCATCAGCTGCGGCGCCATGAAGGCGGCCAGGTGGCGCGCCACGTTGAAGGGGGCGCCGCCGACCACCTGCTCGGTGCTGAAGTCGTCGACCAGCGCCTCGCCAAAGACGACGGTGACCGGCGCAGCCATTATGCGAGGAAAGGAATGGTGTCCTTGAAGGACGGGCGCTCGGAGAGCTTGTCGAACAGGCGCGCCAGGTTCGGATAGTCGCCGCGCCACGCCACTTCAGGGAAGCGGAAGGCGATCCAGCCCAGGGCGCAGCCGACGGCGACGTCGGCCAGGCTGTAGTGGTTGCCCATGCAGAAAGGCGCTTCGCCCAGGCCCTCGGACATCGCGCGCAGGCCGGCGTGCACCTTGGCCCACTGGCGGTCGATCCAGTCCTGGCTCTGCTGCTGCTCGGGACGCAGGGTCTTTTCCAGGCGCACCAGCACGGCGGCATCGAGCACGCCGTCGGCCAGCGCTTCCCAGACCTTGACCTCGGCGCGCTCGCGGCCGTTCGGCGGCAGCAGCTTGCACACGGGTGTGAGCGTATCCAGGTATTCGGCGATCACGCGCGAATCGTAGATCGTGCTGCCGTCTTCCATCACCAGGCACGGCACCTTGCCCAGCGGATTGGTCTGCTGGATGGTGGTGTCCGGCGCCCAGACGTTTTCCTGGACAAAGGTGAAGTCGAGCTTCTTCTCCGCCATCACGACACGGACTTTGCGGACAAAGGGGCTGGTGACAGAACCGATGAGTTTCATACACGCTCAGAGAATGGGAGAGGAAACAGTATAGCATCGCCCTCCGGCGAAAACCCTGCGCCCCGCCGCATGGCAGATGCACCCGCCACAAGGTATTGACAGGCGGCCGGTGGTAAAATCCGCGTTTTTGCACACTCCCCCGCCGCCATGACCTCTACCTCCCTCTCCCCTACCCTGTCGGCCTTGTCCCCCCTGGACGGGCGTTACGCTTCCAAAACCGACAAGCTGCGCCCGATTCTGTCGGAAGCGGGCTTCATGCACCACCGCGTGAAGGTCGAGATCGCCTGGCTGCAGGCCCTGTCGCAGGCCGGCTTCGCCGAGATCAAGCCGTTCTCCGCGGAAGCGAACGCTCACCTCGACAAGATGGCCGCGCAGTTCGGCGAGGCTGATGCCGCCCGCATCAAGGAAATCGAAGCGGTCACCAACCACGACGTCAAGGCGGTCGAGTACTGGCTGAAGGAACAGGTCAAGGACGTGCCGGAACTGGTCGCGGCCAGCGAGTTCATCCACTTCGGCTGCACCTCGGAAGACATCAACAACACCTCGCACGGCATGATGCTGAAGGCCGCGCGCGACGGCGTGCTGCTGCCCTCGCTGCAGACCATCATCGCCAAGCTGACCGAGATCGCGCACACCAACGCGAACCTGCCGATGCTGTCGCGCACCCACGGCCAGACCGCCAGCCCGACCACCTTGGGCAAGGAATTCGCCAACGTGGTCGCGCGCCTGCAGCGCGCCGTCAAGCGCATCGCGGACGTGGAAATCCTGGGCAAGATGAACGGCGCGGTCGGCAACTACAACGCCCACCTGTCGGCCTACCCGGGCTTCGACTGGCAGTCGTTCTCGAAGGACGTGATCGAGCAGCGCCTGGGCCTCACCTTCAACCCCTACACCATCCAGATCGAACCGCACGACTACATGGCCGAGCTGTTCGACGCGATCGCGCGCACCAACACCATCCTGCTGGACCTGAACCGCGACATCTGGACCTATGTCTCGCTGGGCTACTTCAAGCAGAAGCTGAAGGCCGGCGAAATCGGTTCGTCGACCATGCCGCACAAGGTCAACCCGATCGATTTCGAGAATTCGGAAGGCAACCTGGGCCTGGCCAACGCGGTGCTGCGCCACATGGCCGAGAAGCTGCCGGTCTCGCGCATGCAGCGCGACCTGACCGATTCGACCGTGCTGCGCAACATCGGCGTCGGCTTCGGCTACGCGCTGCTGGCCTACGACAGCTGCCTGCGCGGCCTGAACAAGCTGGAAGTGAACGCGGCGCGCCTGGAGCAGGACCTGGACGCGAGCTGGGAAGTACTGGCCGAGCCGGTGCAGACCGTAATGCGCCGCTACGGCATCGAGAATCCGTACGAGCAGCTGAAGGAACTCACCCGCGGCAAGGGCATCACCCGCGAAGCGCTGCAGGAGTTCATCGGCAAGCTGGCGATTCCGCAGGAAGCCAAGGATCTGCTGCTGCAAATGACGCCGGCGAACTACACCGGCCTGGCTGCGCAGCTGGCTGCGGCGATCTAATCGTAGGGGGGGGGGGGGGGGCGGGCGCCCCACCATGAATAGCACCCCCCGGGGGATGTTGGGGC